>CAXMLS010000301.1:0-7520 GCA_964194235.1 uncultured bacterium
AACCTCGAACCTGGGTCTTGGGTCTGACCCTGTTCTTTTCTTAATCAACCGCAATTTACATAACAATTTTCTCAGTGCCAGGTTTACTCAACGGCTAGCGCAGAAAGACAAGACAAACGCTGCTCTAGGTAAGCGATTTGTTTTCGCTGGAAGGCGTGAAATGCAGATTTACGCGGTAGGAAAGCAAATCCACCGGAACCGTATAATCCATCGAGATTTTCACTACCTGCGGAGTGGACACAATTTTTATATCTTCTTTTTTGGCTGGAATTTCCAGGTCCTGCACCACTTTGAATACGTTCTCGCGAATCTGCTCTTCCGTAAAGCGATTTACGACTGCAAAACGCGCCTGCTCCTGCATTTTGTCGGCTAACTGATATTCCGCAATGTACGGCGGCAATAATTTGACCGTGCAATAAATTCCGCCAACAATAATGATCAGGTAGATGAGGGCCTTTATTCTGCCTTCGCCCCGTTCGCTACGCCCGCTACGCCTGCGGACGGCCACGCGCTTCCCATCCGGCGCGGGATAACCGTGGTCCTTGCCAAGCTTTGGCGAACCTTTAATGGCCATGGGTCGAAGCTAGCATCTGTACACCGGAGTGTCTAGAACACCGGGCAGGCGTGTTTCCGAAATGGAACGGGATGACCTAGTTGGTTAAACAAGACGCACATCAATAGGCGCGCGCAAAAATCGCCCGTTCGCGGGCAGGCTTGCCGCAATGCACGCAGTTTCCGCCGTGAGCGGTTTGTTCATTATCCTGATCGATCGGAATACACCGCATGGTAGCGCGCGTTTCTTCTTTGATTTTCGCTTCGCATTCCGTGCTGCCGCACCAGTGGGAGAACGCGAATCCCGTTTCTACCGCTCGCTTCAATTCCTCGTAATCCTTGGCATCATGAGTACGCGATTTGCGAAACGCCAGCGCCTTGTCATGAATGGACTGTTGAATTTCGACCAGCAGGCGCTCAATCGTCTGCGGAAGATCCGCCAGAGACGCGCTCACTTTGCCCTCCCGGCCCGGACGATCGCGGCGTGCCAACACCGCGGATTGTTTGGCAACGTCTTTGGGGCCAAGTTCGACGCGTACAGGTACGCCGCGCATCTCCCAATCGTTAAATTTCCAGCCGGGACTGGGTCCTTCACGCTCGTCCAGAGTCACGCGAATATTGGCTTTAACCAACTCCGCCTTGAGCTTTCGCGCAACCTCCAGCACGGTAGCTTTTTCTTCGTCGGTCTTGCAGATCGGCACGATGACCGCTTGATACGGCGCCAGCTTGGGTGGCAAAACCAGTCCCTGGTCATCGCCGTGAACCATGATGATGGCCCCGATAAATCGCGTAGACAGTCCCCACGAGGTCGTCCAGCAATGCTGCTGCTGCCCGTGTTGATCGAGGTATTTCACTTCAAACGCTTGCGCGAAATTCTGCCCCAGGAAATGCGAGGTGCCCGCCTGCAGCGCCTTGCCATCGCCCATCATCGCTTCGATCGAATACGTCCGGTCGGCCCCGGCAAATTTCTCGGCATCCGACTTCTTTCCCGGTATCACCGGAATCGCCGCATCGTTCACCGCAAAATCGGTGTAGATATCCAGCATCTGGCGCGTCTCCACCTCCGCTTCTTCGCGGGTGGCATGCGCCGTGTGTCCTTCCTGCCAGTAAAATTCCAGCGTGCGCAGAAAAAGTTTCGTGCGCAACTCCCAGCGCACCACGCTGTTCCATTGATTCATCAACACCGGCAGGTCGCGGTACGACTGAATCCATTTCGCCCACATGTGACCGATGATGGTTTCCGAAGTCGGGCGAATGACTAATGGCTCAGCCAATTCTTCTCCTCCGCCGATGGTCACCACCGCAAGTTCCGGAGAGAAGCCTTCGACGTGATGCTTTTCTTTGTCAATGAAGCTGCGCGGAATCAGCATCGGAAACGCCACATTCTGGTGCCCCGTGGCTTTAAAGCGGCGATCCAGCGCTTGCTGGATGTTTTCCCACAGTGCCCAGCCGTACGGCCGCACCACCATGCAGCCGCGCACGGGCGCGTAATCCGCCAATTGCGCTTTCAGAACCAGTTGGTTGTACCACTCCGAAAAATCTTCTGCGCGGGTCGGAAGCTTTTCTTCAGCCATGCGGCGGTTGCCCTGTTCTCCAGCTTGATTTCAATTCAGAGAGGCGTACGTCGACAAATTTGTGCTTGTTGTGAATACGAAAGCGTAGCGAAGGCGTTGCACACTGTCAACGCAGCCTCCCCCGCCGGCAGTCGGTCAGTTTGCATTTTGAGTTTCTATTCCATCTCAAACTATGGTGCGCGCAGTAACCGCAGCAAATGCTTACGATGGCGAAGCTCTCAGGACGGGCAGTATCAACATTCGGGGATTTGGCCCCCGCCTCTAGTATCTATCTCAACAGGCATTCCGTACCTTAGACGTTGCAGGCGCTTTTTGAGCCAGATGGACGCTCAACCAGCTAGCCCTTTCACAAAGTCGTGTAGTTGAACGCTCAACTAAGTAGCCCGCCACAGAGTCGTGTAGTTGAACGCTCAACTAAGTAACAGACCCAGTACCCTGCATCGCCGCCGCCAACGCGGCAACCCAACTTGCCAGGTGCTAACTCCGGCGTTATCATGCCGTTGCTGCCAAGAACTCTCGCGAGGACCTCCATGAAACGTTTCGCCTTAAACCTGCTCCCCATAATCTTTTTCGCAGCTTTATTCCCCTCCGCTGCGCCTGCCCAGGATTGGGCCCAGGCTAGACTCAAAAAATCTTCGCGCCATCGCGAGTGGGTCACCGTCAAACACGACTCCCGATCTGTCGAGACTTTTATCGTGTATCCGGAATCCAAAGACAAAAAGCCCGTCGTTTTGATCATTCACGAAATTTTCGGCCTGTCCGATTGGGTGCAGGACTTGGCGGACCAGGTTGCCGAAGCCGGTTACGTCGCCGTTGCGCCCGATCTGCTTTCTGGAATGGCGCCCAATGGCGGCCGCAGCACCGACTTTCCCGGGGATAAGGTAACCGAGGCGGTCAGCCATTTGAACGGCGACCAGGTCACTGCCGACTTGAACGCCGCCGCGGACTACGCTCTAAAATTGCCTGCAGCGAACGGCAAGTTGTATGTCGCGGGCTTCTGCTGGGGAGGCGGACAAACATTCCGTTTCGCGACAAACCGCGCTGGCCTTTCAGCGGCCTTTGTTTTTTACGGACCGCCGCCGGACAAGGACGCCATGAAACGAATCCAGGCCCCGGTTTACGGTTTTTATGCCGGAAACGACGAGCGAATCGATGGAACAATTCCCGACACCACCACGCAGATGAAAGCCGCGGGCAAACGCTATGAACCTGTAACGTATGAAGGCGCAGGCCACGGCTTCATGCGCGCGGGAGAAGCTCCCGACGCCAAAGAAGCCGACCGCAAAGCGCGGAGTGACGCGTGGACTCGCTGGAAAACCTTACTCGCGGGAACAAATTAAGTAGAACGCGCGATCATTGCAGGAAGCGCCCGAAGTACCGGCGCGGAAAAGCACGCCGCTTAACTTCACTTTAATTTTGCGGCGATTTTTCGTTTGCGATTACAGCAGAAATCCCAGCATGTGACACGTCTGCACGATGCCCAGGCGGTTGTCCGCGCCCACTTTGTGTTTCATGCGATACAAATGATTTTTTACCGTCTGCTCCGATAAACAAAAGCGATTCGCGATTTCCTTATTCGTGAGTCCCTCCGCGATTAATGGAATCAGTTGTTGTTCGCGTCGCGTTAAACCCAGCCATTGCCGCACGGCTCCCGAAGGCAGGCACGTAGCCTCGCGCTCAAAATAACGAAACAGGATTCCACACAGCGAACTGGGACACACGGCGCTTCCCGCATGTACGGCCAGCAATGCTTCGACAACGTCCGCGGGCGAAGTATCCGGCAACAGATAACCTCTGATGCCTGCGCGCACGTACTGAAGAAATTCCGTTGGTTCGCTTGCCGTTGCAAACATCACAATCCGAACGCTGGGAGCCTTGGTCCGGATTTTACGAATCAATAAAATATCTTCTGCCAGATTTCCCGTCGATGTGAATAGAAATAAATCGGGAGCGTCTTTCGAGAGCGATTCACACAGGGATAATTCGTCCGGCGGAACGCCCACCACTTCAATGTCCGTGCGCCTGGACAGCGCTCGTAACAGCGCGCCGTTCAGCAGTTTATATTCCGCCGCCACTCGCACGCGAGATTCCCGGTTCGGCTGTTTCACAATGTCGCCGGTTAGAATCGCGTCTGTAGCCGGAATGACTTGCCCGCGTCCCGTCTCTGGCGGCAACGACGGGATGATATCGGCGAGCGACCGCGAACGTGGATGCACGAACGTATTCATAAGAACGACCTCAATCGGCAAAATCAGTTTCAGCGAGTACCGGGATTAATCCTCGGCGCCGGCCGTTACTAACCAGGATTGCAATTCGACAACCGTCATCGCCTTCACCTTGTGCCCGTGCGGCAGTCGTATCCCCCGCTGCTGCCAGCACTTCGGTGTTGCTCTTTACGGCGACAGTTATGAGGACGCCAGATTTGGTACCAATTCGGGATTTCTCTCTAAATTGGGACTTATTTAGCTGTTTTGACAACACGGTCCTCTTCCCTTCTTAGTACTTCGGTACTAACATATCTTTAAAGGGCTACTTCAAAAAGGTACGTCTCAGCTATATGACTCGCAAGGGAATGTAGGGCACACTACATATCATCGCCTATGGAGTAGGAGGTCCATCTAATTTCGACCGGTAAGGATCTGATCATGAAGAAATCGCCAACTACCACAACAACCGCGTCACCTGCGACTCCCGAACGTCGCGGTAGCCGCCGCTGCAAAATCACGCAATTAATGCGCATCCGCCCCTCCGATCCAGAGAAGGAACCCTTCGAGGATTTGCGGGGCACGGTGAGCGTTTCGCCCAGCGGAATTTATTTCCATACCACCGAGTTGGGCTACGCGCTCGGAATGCGCTTGTTCGTCACCGTGCCGTTTTCCTACGACAATGCGCCGAGCCGCGAATATCTGGCCGAAGTCGTTCGCAAGGACACGCTGTCTAACGGTATGTTCGGGATTGGTTTCAAAACGCTGCTGGAGATGGGCGAGCAAACAAACTATTCTTTCGGCTCGCAACGCAAGTAGCGCAACGCGAATAACGTTCCGAGAGCAAACACGTGCGAAAGAGAAAAATCCTGCCCTGGCGTGGTTTAACGCGGCGCCGATGTTAATTCACAGCCTCATTTAAAAAATTTACCTGCTACCAGTGGAATTTATCGCGAGTGAATTTCTACCTGCGGCTAGCTTTGCCCCAGCATGTTCATCGTGCGGTGCCGTAGCAGTCCAAGCTGGCGGTTCAGCAGGTGTGTTCGTCTCAGAAATCCCAGCACTGGAGTTCGCCTGGCAACCAGTTTGTTCATCGCAATGGTAAGGCGGATATCGCGACGCGCAAATTTTAGTCCCGCTTCCAAGGCTTCCACCGCTTCATCGCGGCGTCCCGCCGTTTTATACACGTCCGCAAGATTCAGATAAAGTTGCGCCTGGTTTCGCTTCATGCGCACTGCGGAATCGCACAATCGCTCCGCTTCGCCCCACTCTTTTTCCGAGCGCGCCAGAACTACGCCAAGATAGGACATGTAATAAGGATTGTTTTTGTCGAGATCGACGGCACGACGCATATGCGGCAGCGCCTTCTCCGCGTAATTATCCCGCAGCAGATTCAGTCCCGTCTTGAATTCGCGGAAAGCTTCTGTATCCATCATCGATTCACCTCGTTCCCGGCAGTCGCCGGGAAGAAATAACTGGGTAATTCGAGTAGGTATTTCGCGTCAAGCGTAACGGCGTGAGCCGTACACAGCTGGCGACGTGCAGAAGGGGGGTATTCTTTGCGCGGAATAATATCCGCAAAACAAGGACACTGATGAGCAGCGTAGCGTAAGCGGTTCCCATTTCGAGTCGCTTTCGAGACTACGAGCTAAATGCTCTGAAATCTACTGGCCCAATGGTCAGTCTTGGGACAGTCGCGGTGAAGTACGCGAGATTTCCTGCGCTACAAAGTGTTAACGGTTATCTTTGATCTTAACTTTCGGCGTTAGGTGGAAAACATTGTAGACAGAAGCCAATCGATTAAACGGACGACGACTCTTCAGTCCCATTCGTCACGCGTTCACTTGTTCCCTGCTTCTTGCATGGCTGCTCAGGCGCGATTCATAAATGGGAAAGTGCGAGGCCAACTCCGCCACCTGCTTCCGCACGCGCTGTTCCACCGCGGCCTCGCCCATGTGCTCCAGAACATCGGCGATCCATCCGCCGATCTTTTCCATTTCCGGCTCTCGAAGACCGCGCGTGGTAACGGACGGACTTCCCAATCGGATGCCTCCGCCTTTCATCGGCGGGAGCGGATCAAACGGAATGGAATTCTTGTTCACCGTGATTCCGGCGCGGTCCAGCGCTTTTTCCGCGTCCGTACCGGTAATTCCGCGGGGATGAACCTCCACGAGAAACAAATGATTGTCGGTCCCGCCCGTAACGATGCGAAATCCGCGCTTAGCAACCGCCGCCGCCATCGCTCTGGCGTTCGCAACCACTTGCTTCTGGTATTCCTTAAACGACGGCTCCATCGCTTCCTTCAGGCACACGGCCTTGGCCGCAATGGTATGAACGAGCGGTCCGCCCTGCGTTCCGGGAAAAGTTAACTTATCCAGTTCCTTGGCGAACGCCGTTTTGCAAAGCACCAGTCCGCCACGCGGGCCGCGAAGAGTTTTGTGCGTTGTGGTGGAAACGAAATCCGCGTGCGGCACCGGACTGGGATGTATTCCCGCCGCCACCAATCCCGCGATGTGCGCCATGTCCACAAAAAATAACGCCCCGGCGGCTTTAGCGACCTTACCGATGCGCTCAAAATCGATTACGCGAGCGTAGGCGCTCGCTCCAGCCACTATCATTTTCGGCTTGTGTTCCTGCGCCAATTTTTCAATTTCGTCGTAGTCGATGCGCTCGTCTTCTTTGCGCACGCCATAGGCAATAAATTTGTACATCCGTCCGGAAAAATTCAGCGGATGCCCGTGCGTCAAATGTCCGCCGTGCGCCAGGTTCATCCCCAGCACCGTATCTCCGGGCTGCAGCGCGGACATGTACACGGCTACGTTTGCCGACGTGCCCGAATGCGCCTGCACATTTGCGTGTTCCGCCCCGAACAATTCTTTAGCGCGATCGATCGCCAGTTGCTCGACCTTGTCCGCGTATTCGCAGCCGCCGTAATAGCGCTTTCCCGGATAGCCCTCCGCATATTTATTCGTAAAAATTGAGCCCATGGCCTCGAGTACCGCTTCCGAGACCAGATTTTCCGAGGGGATCAATTCGAGTCCGGTCGATTGGCGGCGCGCTTCGTCGCGCAAAAGTTCCGCGATCTGCGGATCGACCGCATCTAACAGCTGATTCAGCCGCTCATTTTCGCTGGTGGTCAGACTCATCGTTGCTCCCTCAATTCCGTAACACGTTGCGGCTTGCGCCGCGT
>CAXMLS010000302.1:0-4563 GCA_964194235.1 uncultured bacterium
GATGTGTATAAGAGACAGGCTATGGAGTAAGGAAGGGTGGTCACTTCATCCTGCGCTGCCAACACCACATTGGCATTGCCGATAGCATCCGCGAAACGGAACTTTTCCAGTTCCGCAAACCGTTTTTCCATCAAGAATTTTCCGTTGCGATAGACACGCGGACTGGAAATCGCTTCATCGAAGGAGACCTCCGGCGACCACTGCGAAATCGGATCTGCGCTTTCCGTGCTTTCATATAGCCGGATTTGCACCGATTCCACTTCGTCCAGCGCTTCCGCCGCGCGCTTTACCAACAAATTCGTCAGCCCCGGCGCGGCTCCGGTATTGATCAGGGCGGTCCGGTTCTTCTCTTCAAATCGTTTGGTATACGCGAATTGCTCCGATTTGAAAGGGTTGCGCGTAAGGTGCGAACTCAAATCCAGATAATGAGCGCGAAGCCGCAGCGCCGCCCGCATGACAATCTGATTGAAGACCGAAGCGGAGGCATTCACGATCAACTGGCACCCGCGAGCCACACGCACAATGCCGCGGAGATTGCGCGCGTTCACTTCCGTCACGGCGATCATGCTCTTTTTGCCTAGAAACCTCCGCGCGCGCGCAGGGTCGCGGTCACCGCACCATACGGTGTGCCCTTGACGCTCCAACAATTGTGCGAGGAGGGAACCGGTCGCGCCGGCTCCTAAAACGAAGATCCGCATGGTCAGGAAAAAACTCTATCACACCCGGGATTCAGGGAGTTTGCCTGGTGCTGGAGCGGCATAGCGCCGGGAACAGCGTTTACGGTATGGGCCACTCGCCGGGCCTCCAACTTTCATCAGCAACGTCAGCTTCTATGACTGAATTGCGATGCGCGTGCGACAGGAATAGACTATTGCCTGTAACTCCGATCCTTGCCGCCTCCCGGAGAGAAAACCCACGGCGCAAGGACGAAGCGCTTCAGTCGAGGGCATCTTGAGAATCCTCGCCTGAGCGCCAAGGGTTTGGGTGGAAACGCCCGCGCCTCCCGGTGTCTGGAAAGGAGCTTTCATCCGAAACATTTTTCGGAGGGTGCCCGATTCTATTCACCGAGTCGGGTTTTTTATTTCGCGGCAGGAAGGCTAACTAGCGTAACCAAATGACGCTCCACGATAAATTCGGACGGCAAATCACCGACTTGCGTATATCCGTGACGGACCGCTGCAATTTTCGTTGCGTATATTGCCGTTCGGCCGATCCGGAAAATTATCGCGAGCACGATGAAATTTTGTCTTGGCCAGAATTAGATCGGCTGGCCCGCATCTTCAAAAGCCTGGGCATTCGCAAAATGCGCGTTACCGGGGGCGAGCCTATGGTTCGTCCAGGCGTGGAAGATTTCATCGCTCGTTTAAGCGCGCTGGGCGTTGAAGACATTTCCATGACCACCAACGGGCATTTGCTCGCGGAACGCTGCGAGCGCCTGGTGTCCGCCGGATTACATCGCATCAACATCAGCCTCGATTCGCTCGACTCCGCAAAATTCGAGCGCATTACCCGTACCAAGTCGTTTGCCTCGGTGATGCGCGGCATCGACGCGGCGCAAGCTTCCGCTCTCGCGCCCGCAAAAATAAACGCTGTACTCGTCCGCGGAATCAATGACGACGAAGTAGAAAACTTCGCGCTTTTTGCCCGCGACCGCGGGGTGATCATGCGCTTCATTGAGTTCATGCCGCTGGACGCCGATCGCCATTGGACGCGCGATGTGGTGGTGCCTGCGGCGGAGATTTACCAGCGCATTCACGTACGCTGGCCGCTCGAGCAAATCCCGCATGAACGCAGCGAAACTGCGCGCAAATATCGTTTTGCCGATGGCACGCCCGGCGAAATCGGACTAATCGCTCCGGTAACGCAGCCGTTTTGCGGGCACTGCTCCCGCGTACGCCTCACCGCGGACGGCAAGATACGCACATGCCTTTTCAGCAAAGACGACCACGATCTACGTTCGTTGCTGCGAGAAGGCGCCAGCGACGAAAATTTAGTGACGTACATCACTTCCGTTGTTATGGAGAAGGAAGAGGGTCATCGCATTAACGAAGTGGATTTCAGGCCTCCGTCGCGCTCCATGGTTTTTATTGGCGGTTAGAAATACGTCTTGCCGTATCGACGGAAACCTTCGTTTGCGATAGCATCGCCTTCATCGACGGTCCGGATTGCATATCTTTATTTATTTTAAATGGTCCAGTTGTCGGCCCATGCCGCATCAAATGAAGTAGTGCCCTTCTGAGTTCGGGGCACCTAGAGAAAGTTGCCAGTACACATGCCAGACGAAGAAGACGAAAAAGATCGTGACGATTCGCCGGAGGCCCCACGCCGCCTCTTTACGCTAACGGAGGCGGAACGCGCCCGCCGTACGCTTGAGCCGGTCTTGGTAGAGGCCATGGGCGTGCGCAAAAAACTTGCGGGTCTGGAGAACGATCTCTCTGCCGTGTCCTCGCGGATCGCCATGATGGGCGGCGTGATTGTCCCGTATGAAAAACTGGCTGCCGTTCGCCTCGAACATCAGCAACTCGCGGAAACGTTTAATTCCGCGCTCAGCCAAATTATTGAAACCGGGTGCGTGATCAAAGATCTGGATGTGGGCCTGCTGGATTTTCCGGCAGTGATCGACAACCAGGATGTTTATTTGTGCTGGAAGCTCGGTGAAGACCGCATCCGTTTTTACCATCGCCAGGACGAAGGATTTTCCGGACGTAAGCCCCTTGATCCGCGCGACCTTGGTCCCGGCAACGTCGTTCAGTGAGCGCCCGCATAGCTGCGACGGCCCGTTAGCCACCTGCCATCCAAAGGAATCCCTTGTCGACACATCCGGAAAATCGCCTGAAAGATTCCGCCAGTCCCTATCTGCGCTCGGCGGCTCACCAACCGATCGATTGGTATGAATGGGGCGACGAGGCATTTGCGCGTGCCAAGCTTGACGACAAGCCCGTGCTGCTGGACATCGGCGCAGTATGGTGCCACTGGTGCCACGTCATCGACCGCGAATCCTACGAAAATCCAGAAATCGCCAAAATCATCAGCGAGAGTTTTATCGCCGTAAAGGTGGATCGCGACGAACGCCCCGATGTCGATTCGCGCTATCAATCGGCGATCAGTTCCATTTCCGGCCAGGGAGGCTGGCCCCTCACCGGCTTTTTGCTGCCCGATGGCCGGCCGTTCTTCGGCGGAACGTACTTCCCGCCCGAGGACCAGATGGGCAGGCCCGGTTTTCGACGTGTGCTGCTTGCCGTGGCTGAGTCGTATCGCGTGAAGCGCGACGAACTGGAGCGCGCGGCAAGTTCGTTGGCGGACGCTGTGACTCAGGCTGAAGTGTTTACCGGAGCGCGCGGAGTATTCGATCCTGGCGTGGTGGAAACGCAAATCGCGTCGATCACTCAACTCTTCGACATCAAGAATGGCGGCTTCGGCCGCTCGCCGAAATTTCCTCATGCGGCGGCGCTCGATCTGGTTCTGGAGCGTTTCCAGCAAACCGGCGAAAAACATCTGCGCGCGATGGCGGAAAGCACGCTGGAAAAAATGGCCCGCGGCGGCGTGTATGACCAGTTGGCCGGCGGATTCCACCGTTATTCCGTGGATGAACGCTGGCTGGTACCGCATTTTGAAAAGATGAGCTACGACAATTCCGAAGTTCTGCGGAATTATCTGCACGGATGGCAGGTAACGCAGAATCCATTTCTGCGCCAGACCGCCGAAGGCATCATCGGTTGGGTCAACGAAGTGCTCTCCGACCAGGACAATGGCGGGTTTTACGCCAGCCAGGATGCCGATCATTCGCTGGACGACGATGGCGATTATTTTACCTGGACGCTTGCGGAACTCCGCGCCGCGTTGCTGCCGGATGAAGCGCGCGTGATGGAACTTTATTACGACGTGGAAACGCACGGCGAGATGCATCACAATCCCGCGAAGAATGTTTTGTGGATCGCTCGCGAGCCGGCGGACATCGCCGGACAACTAGGACTCGAAGAATCCACGGCGCGCCTCACCATCGCTAAAGCCAAAGCAAAAATGCTGGCGTCACGTCTGCTACGACCGACTCCGTTCGTGGATAAGACTATGTATATATCGTGGAACGCCATGTTTATATCCGCGTATCTCGATGCGGCCCGCGTTCTCGACGGCGCGATTGCAAAAAACGCGCGCGGCTTTGCTCTCAAAACACTCGATCGGTTGCTGAATGAAGTATGGGACGAATCGCGCGGCTTCGGTCACCGCCTTGGTGGACCCGCGCTGGACGGCTCGCTCGACGACCAAGTATTCGGCGTTTTAGCTTTGCTGGATGCGTATGAAACCACCCTGGAGTCGCGTTATTTTGCCGCCGCGAAAAAAACCATGGATCTGGTTATCGCTCGCTACGGCGACGCGGAAGGCGGGGGATTTTTCGATCGTCCCGCCGACGCAGCGCCCATGGGCGGCCTAGATGTCCGGCGCAAACCGTTTCAGGATTCGCCTACGCCCGGCGCGAACTCCGTTGCGGCCATCGCGCTGATTCGTCTGCACGCATTCACCGATGAGCAGCAATATTATGCGTCTGTCTCTTATACACATCTC
>CAXMLS010000303.1:0-2447 GCA_964194235.1 uncultured bacterium
ATGTGTATAAGAGACAGAGCCTGAACCCCGTAGGGTGCGGCAACCGACTTCAACTTCCTGAAAAACACTCAATCCCTGCAAAAAAGCCGAAGGATGGGCCACCCGCCAGCCAGAACACATTTGGAGAAGGTGCGGGCGCGGCATGGTTTATCGTAAGGTGTGGGCGGGCCGCTGGAAAGCTTTTCGTGAAGCTATTGGTGGTCAAATCGAACGCGGGGTGTCTCGGATGAAGATCAATAAGAAATTCAAGGCGAAGCTACAAAAAAGCTCCAACAAAGGCGGCTGGACCTATGTGGTGTGGCCGGGTTCGGCCAAATTTTTCGGGACGCATGGACTGGTCAAGATCAAAGGGAAAATCGACGGCCACCCGTTTCGCGCTTCGTTCATGGCCATGGGCGACGGCCAGCAGATGCTGCCCGTGAAGGCGGAAATCCGCAGTGCTATCGGCAAGGAAGTGGGGGATACGGTGGCGGTCGTTCTGGAAGAACGAATCGGGCAGGGGCGTAAAGACAAAGCATGATATTCGCGGCGTAGCAGCAATACATCGTTCTTATCCACGGCCGCCGCATCGCTGAATCTTTCCGGCTTCTTCTTTTGAAACAGATCGGTAATGGACAAACCAAAACCGATAATTCCATATGTAAGTCAGCCCAGGAGTGCAAACCTTGAAGCCAAAAAGGGGATTATGTAGGCTGCATATGCGATAAGCATTAAGGTCGCCTTCAAGTAGAATAGTGTCCAGGTCAGCCAATTGAAGCTCGCGGGAGCTTGAAATTCATCTGTTTCAGTCGTGCCCTGATTTTCCTTACTTCGGAAGTAAATAAACCAAATGGTTGTGCCAGATAAATATTGAAGAAAGTCAAAGAAAAGCGCCAGAAAGATGAACAATGCTGCGCGCAACAGATGTATATCCAGGGTAGATCCCGACGTTGTTTGTGACTTAAACAACCAAATGACGCCTACACCCGCGAGGCTGAGTTGCCGCACAATATCACTTGCTTTGCCGGAGAGTGATTCGTAGGCTGCACGGATGTCCGCGAGTTTCATCAAAAATTCACGGCTAACTTTTGAACGTTCGGTTGCATTACCGTCTCGGTCCTGTCCCTGCTGTTGCCCTTCTCGGTCCTGTGCCTGATGTTTCCCCTGTCAGCAGCACGGCGTCTTTGAACGCCTTCGACGGGCGCAGCCGAACCACCGTCTTAGCCTTGATCTTGATCTGTTCGCCGGTCTGAGGATTGCGACCAAGGCGCGCCTTGCGGTGGGCCTTTACTACGCGGCCGATATTGGGGATTACGAATTTTCCGGCGGAGCCCTTCGCTTCCTTCACTGCCAGTTTAAACAGCTCTTCAAAGAAAAGCACTGCGGTTTTTTTCGATGTTCCGACTTTCTGGGCAATGTGTGAAACGATCTTTGTCTTACTTAAAGGCTTGGCTGCCATTTATGTCTTTGCCCTCCGTCCTGCTTACAGAACTAGTAACTATGCATATAACATTGTCAATTGGAAGGGTCAAATGAATTTTGGGCAGGCAAACGCTTTCACAAACCGAAAGGTTCGGGCACCCTCGTTACTATCTATTCTGTTAAGGCGGTGGGAGGATCACTTGCGAAAATGCGGAGCCGGGGAAAATACTAGCGTTATAGTTCTTCGCGGCGAGCAGCCGAGCAAACCAGAGTATTTAGCTCGCACGATATAAATCAGTGGCGCGAGGGGATCGGTAACATCCGAGCAAACGGTCGGCGATGGCGAAGCCATAAATCTCTCCCGAAGGGTTGGATCTGTAAAGGTGAGCACTCCTAGCAGGTAACCCAATTACCCCAAACTGGAGCGCGTGTCCCTTTGCACTTTCCCGCGCCGGTAATCATTTATAAAGTCGGTCATAATGACATCGATAAAATCTTCCTGCAATCGTCCAACAGAACACAATTATTCGCGGGCGTACTGAGCTTTTATGCGGTCTTCTACATTGGATATAGTACACATATGGTTATTCCGCTTAGCATTTGGTTCAAAATCGAACCCAAAGCACTTGAGGAGCTGGGCGTATTGAATGCCTTCATCGGCATTGATAACAGGGTTTTTGTTGATCCAAATCTCTTGAGAAAAACAGAAATTCCAGAATTTAAGAATGCTCGCAAGGAACTTGAAGATTACTTTGCGCCCATCATCACACTTATCAAAGCCTGTAAGGCTGCGGACGATGTGGCGTGGAGAGAAGCCAAGAAAAGACTTCAGTTCAAGGAAGAGCACGGTGCAGCTCTTGGATATTCCGGGGCTGAAACTTCGGGTCGAGGTGTAGGCCCCTTAATGGCCGGGATGCTGGTTGAAAGGGGCAAGGAAATCGTGAACTTGGGGATTGAGGCACCCGAGATGTTTGAGTTAATCGGCCTATTCCAAGAAGACTTCGGGCCTGATCTGCTTAGTGATATGGCTGTCTCTTATACACATC
>CAXMLS010000304.1:0-3848 GCA_964194235.1 uncultured bacterium
AGATGTGTATAAGAGACAGATTCCGAGATGCTCGGCAAAAATAACGTGGCTTTCGTCAATCTGGGTAGTAATCAGAATGTCCACGTCGGCGATTACTTCCGCGTGTTCCGTTATCAGGGCAAGCTGGATGAGACTGCGCCGCAGACCAAGGGCTACCAATACAAAATATATGGCTTCGGAAGCGCGCCCGCCAAATACGAACCCAGTGATTTACCACGCCAGGTGATTGGCGAAGGAATTGTCCTCAATCAAAGTCCCAATACCTCGACCATGATGATCACGTCCAGCACAACGCCGATTTACGCCGGCGATTACGTCGAACTCGAATAAACCAGCGCAATTTTGAACGTCGGGCCCGCTGTGCTTTTCGCAGCGGGCTTTTTTTACCTCGAGCCTTTCGTCTGCCCGAACCCATTACGGTCGCGCGAACTTTTTCCCTTCCGATAAAATTTCGCACGTGAATCCTTCAATACGCGTGCCCATTGATCGCCACGCTTCGCGAGGTAATCCCGCCTTGCGGCACGTCTCGTCCAGGAACTCTTCCCGCGTCAACCCGTGCTCGGTAGCCACCTGCGGCAGCAGCAGCCCACGCCGTTCGCCTTGAGAGATCACCAGTCCATGTCTGCCGATTTCAATTTCATCTGGCCGGATCGGAATCAGCGCCGAAAGCAGGGAAATCTCGATTTGTAAATCTCCCAACTCTTCGACACGCACCGGTAAAAATCGCGTATCGTGCGTGGCGGCGCTTGCCGCACAGCGCACCAGAGCCTCTCCCAGCGGTTCATCGCCATGCGCGACGCCTATGCAGCCCCGCAATGTACCTCCAACGTGTAGCGTAACGAACACACCTCGTCGCTCGTCGAAAATTCCTTCATGTGGAATAGTTTTCGGAAGTTCACGCAGGGAAACTGCTTTGACTACAGCTTCGCGGGCAAACTGCAGCAGGCTTTGACGGTCGGATTCAGAGAGGTACGGCATCCTGAGACTTCTTGTGGCTTTCCATCATGCTTAACCGCCGGCGCTGCTTGATGCGGTCGTCGACGTGTCCCCAGAAGCGCGCAAAATATTGCGCCGCCGAGGTCAAAGCGCTCACCACCACCAGCCACAGCAGTAGCGTCGCCACCGGTTTGAGGGAAGCGTGTCGCGCTCCAGCGATAAGTACCGCGACCGCAATCACCTGCAAAACCATCTTGGTTTTTCCCAGCACCGAAGCTTCAATCGTGAAGCCCTCTGCCAGTGCAATGTTGCGCAACCCCAGCACTGTAAATTCTCGTCCGATGATAATTACCACCATCCACGCGGGAACCAGTTGCATATCTACGAGCGAGACGAATGCCGCGGAGATCAGTAGCTTATCGGCGATGGGATCCAGCAGAATTCCCAGCGTTGTAACTTGAAGCCGCCGCCGCGCTACATAACCGTCCGCCCAGTCCGTAGCGGCCGCCATCAACAGAATCAGCACTCCCCAGAACTCGAAATGCATGGGAAATCCCCACAACTCCACATTTGGGCTGCGGGTCAAGAGGATCACAATCAGGACGGGGACGAAAAAAATCCGTAACAACGTCAGTGAGTTGGGAAGATTCATACGCGCATAGAGGAAGGCAGTGACCGCCCCTGTGGCTCCAGCCGATGCCGCTTCACTATAGTCCCCGGTCAGGTGTGCGTCAACGCCCCGTGGTACGTCATTAGGTACTACGGGGATAACAGGCGCTGTCACCAGCCTTAAATATCGCGGTACTCATACGACAACTCGGAGCCGCCAAATCTGTGCAAATGTTGCGCTTACGGGATGCCATCCGCATTTAGTACGGCAAAAGCAGAGTTTCCTGCACTCAACACCTATCTTAAGGCAAATACTGGACTTATTTCAAGCTCGGGTAAATATTCCGAGCGTATTGGCAAGACTGAATGGACCGCCGTCAAACGCGAGGCGCGTTTCCCACAAAATTTTCCACAGTCTGGGAACCCGTAAATTGTTTGAGAAACAGAGCATTAGGGCCACAATACGGCTCGAAACTCTGCCTGATTTTAATCGTTTACCGGAAGGTTACTAAAATATTCGGACGCCGCCGTTCAAATGGCGCGCGGGCCGCGCAATAAACGAACCGGAAGTAGAAAAATAGCCGTCAGCAGCCCAAACACGCCGTGCACCGCGATGCCCACGATCCTGAAAGGTAGCGTAATCAGCCAAACGAACGGATAAAGTATCAGCGCGATCAAGGCAAGCGGCGCGCACAACACAAATAAAATGCACCACAATAAAAACGCAGCCATCGGCCACCTCCTTATAGCATTACGTCAAAGCCAGCCGGGATGTTCCCTCCACGGCAAATTCGGCCAGCCGCAGGCGCCGCGCGATCGACACCGGAACCTCGACATCCAGCAGCATGTGCTCATCCTCCACTTCCGAACGTAACACTCGCCCAAGCGCGTGAATCAACGCCAGCGTGCGGCCTTGCGACAACGGCAAACGCAGCGCCAGCGAAACCATCGGATCCGTCGGCAACGCCAGATCGATTCGCCGCAGCAACTCATCGATCCCTTCGCCCGTCAGAGCCGACACCAGTACCGGACCGTCGTCCGCATTCTGCTTTCCGCTGTTGTTGTGATCCAGATCCCGGCGCTCTTTGGCGCTAAGCTGGTCCACTTTATTCAGCACCCGCAGCATCGGCCGATCCCCTACGCCAAGTTCTTCCAGAATTTTATGCACTTCCTCGTCCAGCTCGTCGTGGTGCGGATTTGAAATGTCGCTGACGTGCAGAATCACCGCGGACTCCTGCACTTCTTCGAGCGTCGCGCGAAAAGCGCTCAGCAGGCTTTTCGGCAAATCGCGTATGAATCCCACCGTGTCGGAAACCAGCACGCGCCGGTTGGAAGGCAAACGCACCGCCCGGATCGTCGGATCGAGCGTAGCGAACATGCGCGAAGAAACCAGTACCTCCGCGCGGCTCAACGCGTTGAACAACGTGGATTTTCCCGCGTTGGTGTAGCCGACCAGCGTGATCGTGCCCATCGGCACCGCGTTTCGCGCTTCACGCCTTAATGCTCGCTGCTTCCGTAGATCGTCGATACCCGACTGTATTTTGCTTACCCGGTCCCGAATGCGCCGGCGGTCTGTCTCTAATTTCTTTTCGCCAGGTCCGCGTACGCCGATGCGCCCCGCTCCTCCGCCCGTGCCGCCTGCGCCGCCTCCGCCGCTCTTGCCGCCCAGTCGCGACATGGCCGTGCCCTTACCCGTCAGCCGCGGAAGCATGTAGTTCAGTTGCGCCAGTTCCACCTGCAATTGCCCTTCGCGGCTGCGTGCGTGGCGCGCAAAAATATCCAGGATCAATTGCGTACGGTCGATTACTCTCCGCTCCGTCAGCTCCTCGATATTTCGCTGCTGTACCGGAGAAAGATTGCTGTCGAAAATAATCAATGGCGCCTGGTGCGCAGTAGCTTCCGCGCGAATCTCATCCAGTTTTCCGCGCCCGACCAGCGTCGCTGAATCCGCCGAGTCGCGAACCTGAAATACCGTGCCCGCAATTTCCGCCCCCGCGCTTTTCGCCAGTTCCACCAGTTCCGCCAGCGATGTTCGTCCCTGCTCGCCGGCCGGCATTCCCGGAAAGCGCGGAGCCCGCTTCCAGCCGACGCCCACCAGCAGCGCCCGTTCCGCATTGGAAACATTGTGTTGTGGAGTTTTCGTCAACGACTGTTACCTGGAACCAGTTTACCAATCGATTGCGGAGGGGTCGTGCGCATCAACCCGAGTATACGCTTCTCTATTTTGACGCGCGACCGTCGGCCATCAATTGCTCGCGAGCCCAGGCCACAATTTCGTTTTGCAGCCGCGCGTCGTCTCCGAC
>CAXMLS010000305.1:0-2095 GCA_964194235.1 uncultured bacterium
ATGTGTATAAGAGACAGGTTATAAGCCATCTGGCCCATGTCAAATTTCGGCGTAGCGGCGGGTAGCGACCGATCCTCCCATCTCGTTATTTGACCGAGGTTAACAACGGCCCCGTGCCGCTTTATCACGCTCAAACGCATTGCGCATCCGCCCTCAGGAATTTCGGTGATCTCCAGATCACCAGCATATACATTGACGCAATAGGCTTGAGAGCCGCTACCATACGGCGTGAACAACGCTACGATGTCTTGCTCGTTGATCTCAGCGACAATCGGCGTGGTCGGCTGGTGCGCGATATTATCCGTCACCGACGCTCGAGCTCCAACGTACTTGCGAAGCGTTGCCACGTTTTTCTCTGCTTGGGTGCTCTCCTTTTTCGTATTTGCGGCAATCTGCTCGAGATGCAGGTTGCGTTCTTCATGGAGGTCGCTAACTTCTCGCGTCAGCTCGTTCGCTTCCTTGCGGAGTCGGTTCGCGTCCGCCTGCTGATCGTTCGCCATCTCTTGAAGGGCATCCACCTTGGCGGCCTGGCGCCACTGCACGATCATGCCGACGACCGTCAGGATGAGCGGTGGCAGCGCGACTACGAAAGCGCGCCACCACGGATGAACAAGGAGAAAATCCTTAATGTCGGGTTGTAGCCAAGCAGCCGCGACGACGAACATCAATGCTGCAGTTATCGCGAACGGTCGATTTATGTGTAATTCCATGGCAACCTCGTCCCTCACCCGAAATGATAGCCTCAATATCTACTTTTTGATGGATCACTACCGCATATGGTATTTTTCACGCTCCACCATTCGCTAAATGGCATCAACAGATTCGCAAATCATCTTTACCGGAACCCTGAGCTGGGGCTAAAACGCATCCTGTCAAATCAACGAGATACTCGGAAGTGATCTTCGGGGTTTTAGGCCCCCCCCGACCTCGCTGTAGTGGCCAGAATCCTATCTTATTCACGCCGTCGCCAGCGATTCCGTCTACCCCGATAGTCCCGGTCCGATTCTTGCTTACTTACGAGTTCCTTCTACAACCGCATCGGGTTCGTTCAAAGTCAGCCAGCGCACAATTCCGTCAATGACTGCCTGAAAAGGTTGGCGACTTGGTCCGCGCAATGCACATTCCCATACTGTGAGTACGCGCCATTGGTCCAGAGCAAGATTCGTCCTCGCCGCATAGTCTCGTTTCACGTTCTCATCAATTTTTTGTCGCCAGAAAGAGACGCGTGTCGTCGGCATTTTGAACAATGGGCAGGAATGCCCGTGCCAAAAGCATCCATTAACGAATATCACGGCCCCGAAGCGCGGAAGAACCAAGTCGGGACATCCGGGTAGATTCCTACGGTGGAGCGAGAAACGTAGTCCGCGCGCATGGAGAGCACGACGTAGCAAGAGCTCCGGCTTTGTGTCTCGACCGCGGATACGACTCATATTGAGTCGCCGCTGTTCAACCGTTAGCACATCAGCCATGCGCAGAAAATCCTTACGCAGAAGCGTCGGCAGTGATCACACGAAGGGCTGTGTCGAAGTCAGCCTGCGTCATACCAGGACGCATCGTGACGGCTCCAAATCGGAAACTACTGCGGTATTCAGGATGAAAGAGTCTTCCAGGCATAGGCGTGTCCCGGTATTTCTCTCTGAGACTAGCAACGTGCGGGGTTAGAAGATAAGCAGCACTTACAATACCTTTGACGCTGCCGTTTCCAGTTTCGTGGACCAGGGCATCGCGGTAGGTATGAATTGAGTTTAGTCCGGCGTTCAGGTTCTCTTCGATGCGGTATTTCGCATCAAGAATAATTAATCGCTCTCCGTCCTGATCAGAGGGCCGCTGCATCGTGACGTCTGGGGCTAATTCACGACTAAACGAACCGTGTCCGCTTGATTCCACCCAGAATTCTCGATAGTGCTTCTGGAAACATAATTTCCAACCGCTACCAATAGGTACGGTTACGGCTGCGGATGCGACCGTCAACCCTCCATTGGAATCCCTTGTGAAAAGTTGGCCGCTTTCAAATTCTCCCGCTCCGAATAGCTCAGTAGCTGTGCGCACGAGCCGCAGGAAACACCATAGTTCATACCTGTCTCTTATACACATC
>CAXMLS010000306.1:0-4742 GCA_964194235.1 uncultured bacterium
AGATGTGTATAAGAGACAGCGTATATAGGGGAAAGAATCTTTCTCACGGTAGAGCCACTATCGGCAGATCTATAAAAGTCGGCTGGTCGGGAGCGTGATAAATGCGCTGCGTGGCTTTGTGGTAGTCGCTCGGCTTAGCCCAGAAAATATAGGGCACGAACGTCTGAGGATTCCGGTCGTACAGCGGGAACCACGTGGACTGAATTTGGACCATGATGCGGTGGCCCGGTAAAAATACGTGGTTCGCCGTGGGTAATACGAAACGATAAAGTAACGGCTTATCCGCAACAACGGGTTTTGCGATCTCCAAGCTTTCGCGATAGCGCCCGCGGAAGATGTCAGCGGAAATCATCAATTGGTAGCCACCCATTTCCTGCTGGGCTCCTACTTCTTCGGGGTAGAGATCGATGAGTTTGACCACCCAGTCGGTGTCCGAGCCGCTGGTCGAGGCGATTAAATTGGCTATCGGCTGTCCGATTATCTTCATTGGCGCGCTAAGCCGATCTGAAGTAAACACCACTACGTCGGGCCGGCCGGAAACTTCGCGCTGATCGTCGACCAGCCAATTTGCCCAGGGAACGTTGTTTGCGAAGCCCACGGGATGACTGGGGCGGCCGCTGAAGGGCACAGGTTTGGCGGGGTCGGAAATGTATTCGTCGAAAGTCGATTCGCTTGCAGTCGGAGAGCTGAAGCTCAGGCTGAGTCCGGCGCGCAGATAGAGCGGTGTGAGTCTAAGAGTGCATCCGCTGTCGCAGGCTGAAGGCCACGCGGTTAAACGCCGCCAAGCGTTTGTTCCGGTTTCAAAAGCGGAAACTGCGGGAATTTCTGCTTTCGGCGCGCCCTCTTTCAGGTATTGAGCCAGAAAGGGGGCTAAAATTTCTCTGCGGAAGTACAGCCCGGTATCGTTGCCGAATTTCAACGCACCGAGCGAGCTGCCATCTCCGATCTCTCCTCCATGATGCCATGGGCCCATGACGAGAAAAACTTTGTCGTTGTTGGTGTCTTTCGGTTTAATCGCTTTGTAAACGGCAATAGCGCCGTAAATGTCTTCTTGATCCCAAAGGCTGTGTACGAGCATAGTGGGAACTCTCAGAGGTTCAGCCGCGAGAATTTTGTCCATGGCCTGCTGCTGCCAGAAGCTGTCGTACGCGGGATGAGCGAGAAGCTTGGGCCAGAAGCCAACCCGCTCCAGGCCGTGACGACGCCCGAGTTCCCCCGCAGAACCGGCTTGCAAGTACATGTCGTAATCGTCATAGCTGCTGGTCCACCAGTGTTCTTCGTTCTTGCGCGTGGCCTCCTGATCATAAATGTAGGGCATATTCAGCTCGCGGAATGCGCCATTGTGGAACCAGTCGTCCCCCATCCAGCCATCGACCATGGGGTTCATTGGGACCGCAACCTTGAGCGCGGGGTGTGGATTAACCAGCGCCATCAGTGGCAGAAAACCATCGTACGAAATACCTAGGATGCCTACTTTGCCATTGCTTTCCGGAATATTTTTTACCAACCAATCGATAGTGTCGTAAGTATCCGTGGAATGATCGACCGCCGTAGGATTAAGCGCACCACGTAGGGGGCGGGTCATCACATAATCGCCCTCGGAATCATATTTGCCGCGTATATCCTGGACAACTCGGATATAGCCACCCTCGAGAACTACCTCAAGGGCATTGTCGTAACCTTTAAGGATCGAGCCTAGGTGGGAACTATAGGAGTGGCTCGTAAGACTAGTGGCGTCATAGGGCGTGCGAGTTAAGAGGATCGGCGCGTTCTTTGCACCCTTGGGAACCAGGATAACGGTGTGCAGCTTTACACCATCGCGCATGGGAATCATAACGTTGTGTCGGGTGTAATCGAAGCTGTCGGTTGCGGGTTCGAACTGCGTCGGCATCTCGCTGGGGAGGGTCGAAGGCGTGGAGGGCGGAGCTTGGGCCGCAGAGAATTCGGGAAATAAGAGGATGCTGAATAACGTAGCAAGCAAATTCAGTGTGCGCACCCAAATCGTCGGCATGGGATTCCTCAACGGCGTGAAACAACGGTGGAGTATATCCCGTGTCTTCTTCTATCGCCAGCACGCAGCGACTCCGCAGCGACTCCGAGTGCAAACCGCCATGGTGTGTTTTCAGGGCTCGATTAATGAGATGCGTTAAGTTCTTGGTATTCAGCGCGGGCTTGCCGCAAAATTCGCAAATCGGGGTCGGCATCTTTCCAAAGAGCCAGAAATCTGCCGTAAGTCTCCAGCGCTTTTGCCGTCTCGCCGCCGAGAACGTACGCGCGGGCTAAACCTAAATGACCGAGCGGCCAATACACCCAGATGGCACTGCCGTGATTGTCAATAAGTTTTTGGAATTGCGCTGTAGCATCTTTGGGGAGACCGGCCTGCAGATAGGCCAAGCCTCGTAGATAAAGAGTCTGGCCGTTCGAAAGCTCGCCAAGATCATAAGGCTTAGCTGCCTTTAAATCCTCGATGGCTTGCTTGGGCTTTTTGCGATCCAGGTCAATCGCGGCACGCGCGCTTGCCAGCACGACCGCATTATGAATAGTGTCCAGAGGCCTCACGTCCGCTTCCTTTATGTACGCCTCCGCCCGCTTTATGTCCCCGAGCCGGGCGAAGGTAAAGGCCGCAAAGGCTCGAGAAGAGGGTTCCGGGTTATAGCGCAACGCTCTGTCTACCGAAGTTCTAGCTTCTTTGGCGAAGCCCAGTTCTGCTTCAACCAGGGATTCGTCGTAGGCCGTGTCAGAAGCCTGTTCTCGCAGACCTCCGCGCATGGCTACATTTTCACCGCGAGCAGCCAAACCTTGGGCCACTCGAAACTTGCCTCGGTCAGCGTTTGCCGCTGACGCATAGGTTAAAAGTACGGCTTCATTGGGTTTCCCCTTCGACGTTTCGAGCACCTTCTCTATTGTGGCTTCGTCATCTTGCATGAAGGCCACTCGGAGTAGGGTATTGGAGATCATTCCGACATGCTTTTCTGCAACCGCCCGCTCGCAGATGGCCTTGGCTCCGCAAATCGGCTGGCTCTCAGATAAGCACTCGCCAAAGTTACATACGCAAACCAGCTGTTAGGATTCAGGCGCAGCGCCTCCTGGCCTGCGGAAATTGCCTTATTAGTCAGACCGCTGCGACCAGCTACATCCGCCAAATTATTAAAGGGAATCCAATCGCGGGGGGTACGTCTGAGTCCAGAGTTCGTAAGTTTGAATGGACTTGTCCACTTCCCGCGTAAATTCCGTGTAATAGTGGGCGGCAATATAAAACTTTTCCTTTTCGCTGACGTGCTCGCGAAGGTCGAAAGCTTTCTTGTACTGTTGCTGGGATAAGTTACGTTGTGACAAATTTCCATAAAGAGTGCCAAGCCGCGCGTAGGCAATCGCGAAATTCGGATCCAGTTCAATTGCCATCCGATAAAAAGAGGCCCCGTCTTCGTCCTTCCCCTGCAATCTCATTTCGTCGCCCGAAGTGTATGCTTTAAGCGCAGATAGAGAAGGTGTCGTCGCTTGCCAAATGGGGGTGTTGAATCTCTGGATGGTGGCGAGGGATTCGCCCAGCTTGCCGCGAAGCGGCGGGATAAGCTCCCCGAGCGCCGTCAATACGCGATCCCGGTTAGGTGCACGCCCTTCTTGGTGGGCTACGATGCTGCCGGTCAGACAGTTCTTAGCGTCCACTGCGACTACGTATTGATCTCCGAGGGCGAAAATGGACCCGCCAACAACTATCTTCGCGCCCGCCCGCTGGCAAACTTCCCGGTCGACAGGCGGAAACAATTTTTCGGTTGGCGGACGCTCCATTAGACGAAGCGTTTCCCGCAAATTGTATTCGTTCAAAACATTGAAATGAGGAGATTCGCTGAGTTTAACGAGCAGCGCGTGCTTAAGAGTGTCATCAAATACCGGATTGGCGGTCGTGTTCACAAAGTCCGAAACCAAAACCAAATCCGTCGGGTTCAATGCCAGCGCCGCGTTTCTGTTCAACTTGAATGCCGCTATGCCCGCCAACAGCATTACGCCCGCAGCAGCGAATACCCAGCCACGATTGTCGCTGCGCGTTCTGACCGCGCGTGGGATCTCGATTTGTTTATCCTGAAGTTGTTCCGGCGAAGCAACGCGTGGCGCAACTTGCGGAGTTTCCAGCGGAGTCACGGGAACCAACAACCGATAGCCGACTCGCGGCAGCGTCTCGATATAGCGAGGGGATGTGGCCGAATCGCCCAGCGTTTGCCGTAGTTTTTTTACCGCGGCGTTTAGTCCATTTTCAAAATCAACAAAAATATCCCCATGCCAAAGCTTGGCTTGTAGTTCTTCACGCGTGACCACTTGCCCCGGATGCTCCAGCAGCATGAGCAGAATGTCAAACGATTGCCCGTGAAGCTTTAGTCGTAGGCCGTGCCTGCGCAGGGTTCTCTCGCGAGGATGAACCGTGAAGTCGCCGAAACCAAGATCTACAGGGCATTCATTCTCAGACATGGGCCTGGCCGATTCTATTCTGGTTCGCTAGAAGCTAAAAGGAGAAAAGCGATTTGGCACGCATCAGCTTAAACCTCTTGGCCACAGTAGCTTGGCCGGTCACAAATGATTCACCCTCTTCGTATTGCTATAAAAGTAAGAAAAATACTATAAATTTCAAGCTGATCGTGCTCTTCGGAGGTACACATTTACCCATGCCTAACCCACTTGGGAATCTCACCGACGAAGGTACCTCATGCAACCGGCAGAGTCTAGCCGCCTTTTCTCACAAGAGATAG
>CAXMLS010000307.1:0-4676 GCA_964194235.1 uncultured bacterium
GATGTGTATAAGAGACAGTTACAGTACCGACCTGGCTTGCCGAAACGCCGTGCCGTGCAAGAATTGCGATGCATGAAGCCGCGGACTCCGGAGCCACGGCTGCCAACAGGCCGCCGGACGTCTGCGGATCAAACAGCAAATCCCGAAATTCCTGTGGCACGTTTTCCGCAAAGGCCGCGCAATCGGCAACGAACGCGCGATTATTTTTTAATCCACCGGAAAGATGACCATCTCGTGCGGCATCGACGGCTCCTGGCAGATACGAAAACGCCGCATGATCGATTTCAAACGACGTGGAGACGATGCCGCGCTGCGGATCGCCCAGCGCCATTTCCCGCGCATGTCCAAGCACCCCGAAGCCGGTTACATCCGTCACCGCATGAATGGGAGTGGTCGAACTGGGCGTCGTCCGATCCCCCGCCATTGTAGTTTCACTCGCACTAGCTGCCTTGCTTTGCTCCACCAGTTCCATAAAGGCCGCAGCCGCCGTGCGGTTCAGCGTGGTCATTGCCGCCACGGCGGCCTCGAGTGATTGCGGCGTAGCTTTGTCCTTTTTGAGCGCGGTAGTGATGACTCCCGTGCCGAGCGGTTTAGTAAAAATTAGCACGTCTCCCGGACGAGCTCCCACGTTACGCCAGATTTTCTGCGGATTCACAATGCCCGTGACCGCGTATCCAAACAACATGTCTTCCGTGCGAATAGAATGGCCGCCGAGCACGCTGCATCCCGCTTCCTGCATCTTTGATAAACCGCCGCGAATGATCTGCTCCAAAATCGCAGGGTCCGCCTGTTCCGGAAAACCTACAATTGATAAGGACGAAACGGGGCGGCCACCCATAGCGTAGACATCGCTCAAAGCGTTGGCTGCTGCGATCTGACCGAAAAGATAAGGATCGTCCACGATGGGCGTAAAGAAATCCACGGTCTGCACCAGCGCCAGATCTTTATCCAACTGGTACACGCCGGCATCGTCGTTCGTTTCAAACCCGACCAGCACATGCGGATCGGTTTGCCGGGGAAGACTTCGCAGTACCGCTTCCAGCGTGGCCGGATTTAATTTTGCCGCGCAACCTGCGGCTTTTGCCATGGAGGTTAATTTCAGCGCTGGGGCCATCGATTCACCTGTCTATTCACGAAATGCGAGCGGTCATTATAAAGAACGCCCGCAATGTTGCATCAACTATTAAATCGATCTTGGTCAACCCACCTCGCAACCCACGCAAACCCGACGACCGACGCGCCTAGTTGCTGGGAACAAGTTGCGAGAAAACCGGGGATGTGTTTTCATCGCGACTACGGGGCGCGTTAAAAAGTTTTATCGTATCCATTTTGACCCGCACTCGAGTTTTACTTCATGACCATGACATCTATTAACGTCCCATCCGAAGCCACGATTCGCAAGGTGCTGCACGAATTTCAAATTAGCGTTGACGCCCACCAGGTCGTTCAGATTCAGGAATACATAAAACTGTTACTTAAATGGAATGACAAGGTGAACCTGACCGCTATCCGGGATCCGCTGGACATCTTATATCGCCATTTTTGCGAGAGCATGTTCGCCGCAACCGTCGTCAATATGGACAAATGTCGGCTTGCCGACATCGGCTCAGGTGGCGGATTTCCCGGCTTACCGCTAAAGATTCTATGGCCGGAGTCCACGGTCTTTTTGGTGGAATCCAATGTCAAGAAAGCGACGTTTCTAGCGGAAGTTGTGCGTACCTTAGAGCTCAAAAATACGCAAGTGCTGGTCAGTCGTTATGAAGAATTAGGTGAGGAGATTGCACCCATCGATTATTTATGTGCCCGCGCGCTGGGTAATTTTGTTCCATTTTTGAGTTGGGCGGCATCGCAAAAGGTTGACGTCATGCATATTCTACTGTGGCTCGGGGAGAGGGACGTAGCCGAGGTGAAACAGATGAAGGGATGGGATTGGCAGAGCCCCATTCCGGTACCGCAATCCCTTCGTCGGGTCATTCTCCTCGGTACAAAAGTGGCCGCAGCGAACCAAATGTAGTCAATTCCTGCCCACAGCCAATACAAAGACGCAATTCCGTCAAGTTAACATTCGAAGGCCTTAAACCGATGTTCCACGTGGAACACATCCGGCGCAAATTCTGAAATTGTCGTCGTGCCGACAACCGACCTAAATCCTTCGACGTTCCACGTGGAACCTTCGCTAACAATACGGTGATGTGGAACGTGTTCCGCCGACAACTAGTTCCAGGTCGGTGTTCCACGTGGAACAACTTGATCGCCTCGTAACGCAATTGCTCGGTGGTCTGTCATCCCTCCGGTGCCATGTTCCACGTGGAGCACAACCCTCCAAAGGTGCACCGGAATTTGAGCGCTCATCAAGCGTTTCGCGTGGAACAACTAATGAGGATGTCGACACGCCGACAAATCCTGCGCCGCTCCCGGGAATGTTCCAAGTGGAACGTTCGAAAGATGACTTTGTGAGCGGAGTCGACTCGAGATTGTTCCACGTGGAACATCGCATTTGACGTCGAGCCGTTCCTCAAATTTAAAAATGCCTTCCATTGGTCAAAAGCCGAGCACGCTTCCGGCAATACCCCTCAACTGTCGGCACGCCGACAATTCATGGCTTCTATCGTGAAACATGTTGCAACTGGCTATGGCCTTTGTTAGATTTCGCGTGGAGCACAATTGTCCCGAATCATCGCGTGTGCTAATCAAAAGGGCGGGGTCGGCAAAACCACCACCGCAGTTAACTTGGCCGCCTGCTTGGCGGCATCGGAACAGCCAACCCTCCTTGTTGACTGCGATTCCCAGGCCAACGCCACTGCGGCGATAGGCTTCACCAAAGATCCCGCTCGCCGAACCCTTTATCATGCGCTCATCATGAATGAGTCGTTCGACCGGATTATCCAAAAATCCCAGGTTGAAGGCCTCGACGTCATTCCCGCAGATAAGAATCTAGCCGGTGCAGCGGTGGAATTGGTCTCCGCTGAAAATCGCGAATACAAACTGCAAGCTGCGTTGAAGCCGATCAGAGATCGTTACAGGTTCATTATTCTGGACTGCCCACCGGCCCTGGATCTCCTAACCTTGAACGCACTGGTGTGCGCCAGTGCAGTCCTCGTTCCCATTCAATGCGAGTATTTGGCGCTCGAAGGCGTTTCTGAGTTGCTCGATACGCTGATGCGCATCCGCAGGACGCTAAACCCAAGCCTGGAAATTGAAGGAATCCTGCTGACCATGTTCGATGAGCGCACCACTCTGTCGCGCCAGGTCGCTACGGACTTGCGAAGTTTTTTTGGCAACCAGGTATTCCAATCTGTGATTCCGCGGAATGTTCGCCTGGCCGAGGCACCAAGCTTCGGTAAGCCAATCATTTTCTACGATATACACAGCAAAGGGGCTGAGGGCTACACACAACTTGCGCAGGAGGTAATAGCCAATGACGAGAAACGCGCTGGGACGGGGGCTCGGAGCGCTCATTCGGGAGCCTGAGCCGCAGATTCCACGGCCAGATTCACCGGAAGCGCCTCAAGAATCGCCTAACGAAACAACCAACGAAACAACACACGGTTCAACTCACGACAGGAGCTTCGATACTTCGCACCCAGCACCCCAAGCCACGACGGTCGGCGGCGCAGCGGTCGTTCCCGCCCGCAGCCCGAACCAGACGCTGCAAATTGATATCGATCTGATCGACCCGAGCCCGTTTCAGCCGCGCACCACTTTCCGGGAAGAAGCTCTAGAAGAACTGTCGCGCTCGATTCAGGCGAGCGGCATTATCCAGCCGCTGGTGCTCCGCCCGACGGGCAATCGCTTTGAATTGATCGCCGGTGAGCGCCGCTGGCGCGCCGCGCAGATGGCCGGCCTCTCGAAAGTCACCGCCATCGTTCGCGAGGTGCCCGACGAGCTCGCGCTGGAAATGACGCTGGTAGAAAACATCCAGCGTGAAGATTTAAACGCCATTGAAGCGGCGCGCGCGTTTGAAAGATTGATGACGGAATTTCAGTTGACGCAGGAAACCGTGGCGGAAAGAACCGGCAAGGACCGCGCCACCGTCTCGAACGCCATTCGGCTGCTGAATCTGGAATCCACAATTCAGGAATGGATTGAAGAAGGCAAACTGAGCGCCGGGCATGGCAAAGCATTGCTGGCCGTGCCGGATACAAAATTGCGAATGCGTTATGCGCATCGCGCTTCACGCGGCGGCTTGACGGTGCGGCAGATTGAGCGCCTGGCTTCGCGGCGATCGCGGGCTCGCGCAGGTGTGGCTTCCGTGGAGACCGATGCGAACACGCGCTCCGCGATTGATGAATTGCGACGGCATCTGGGCACGAAAGTAATGCTGCGGCCTAAAACCAAGACACATCCTGGCCAATTGATGATTGAGTACTACGACGACGCGCAATTACTGGGCATCTACGATCTTCTGATGAAATAGTCGGCCGAACAATTTCGTTATTTCATTTTTCGCGCAACTTGAATATCACTTGCATTACGCAAGTTACCGGCTATCTGCAAATCTGAAACCTTTTTCGACGCAACCAAACGTCAGTGATTCTTTCAGACACGCCTTGTCCCAGCCAATCCTAAGCGGGATTGCCCGTTAGTTCAGGAAGTGGATTGGACAAGTGCGCAGGCGCGTTGCGTTGACTTGCGCGTGCGCGGGACTACAGTAGAAGCTGTCTCTTATACACATC
>CAXMLS010000308.1:0-7613 GCA_964194235.1 uncultured bacterium
GGTCTGAACTGCACGAAGGTTCGCAGTTTGAACCTGGGTCTTTGGACTCTGATTTTCAAGTCCGGTCATTGAACATTGACCGAATGTACCGCAGCGGAGGAAACAAAAAATGGGCGGCAGTAACCCCTACATTGAGGAAGTTAAGTACAAGCCCGCGACCAAGAAATATAAAGTCACGTTCTTGCCCAGCGGAAAAACCGTCGAGGTTGATCCCGACAAAATTCCCTACGGACACAACGGTATTCCCGGCAGCATCCTGGATATCTCCGAAGGCTTCAAGATGGGCCTGGATCACGCGTGTGGCGGAGTTTGCGCCTGTTCGACCTGCCATGTGATGGTCAAGGAAGGTCTGGAATCTTGCAACGAAGCCACCGACGCGGAGCTGGATGAACTCGACGAAGCCCCGGGCATCACGCCGAAGTCGCGCCTCGGCTGCCAGACCATTCCCGACGGCACCACCGACATTGTGGTGGAAATTCCCGAATGGAATAAAAATTACGCCAAGGAAGCGGACCACTAATTTTGTCGCTGTGAGATAACGCATCCCTTGGAACAGCATATTGAGCAGGCGTCATTTCGTCCTGCTTTACGAAGTTGGGTGCCGCACCCTAGAAGTTTGAGGGTGCGGTTTGTAACGTGGAACATCGCAGAACCCGGAGCCGCGCTCAAAAGTTGTTTTGCTGGTGCCCCAGAGTGGCGTTTTTCCACCTGGGGATTTTGGTCAACCGGGATTACAAAAGTAGTTTACTTTACGAACGGAATTTGAGGAGCTCTATAACACATGCCACCGAGTTTTGATTGGGACGATATCGAAGACATCGCCATCGCGCTGACAGATAAATATCCGGACACCGATCCTCTGTCCGTGCGTTTCACCGACATGCACAAATGGATCACCGAATTGCCTAATTTTACCGGCGACGCTTCAGCCTCCAACGAATCAAAACTCGAAGCCATTCAGATGGCTTGGCACGAAGAATTCGAAGATCGCCAGAAATAGCGAACTTGCGCGGCTGACTTTGCGACGAATGCTGCTTCAGCTTTCCACAATCTTTTTTACCGCGGAAACTTGTGCATTCCCTGCTTTTTTCCTATTCTAGATAAGTTCCCAATTCCACAATTGTGGCGCTATGGTGCAACGGTTAGCACGCGGCCCTTTCAAGGCCGAAATACGGGTTCGATTCCCGTTAGCGCTACCAAATCCTGACTGCTGAAATCTGGCCTTTTTCCGTTAGACTTTAATAGTTATGAACGGATTCTCGGATTGCGTCAGTGAACCCTCATTCGTCCATGGTTCGCCCAGCAAATTTTGTCGATTGAAATTCTTCGTGAACAGCAGCTGCGTATTACTGGTAAAGCGTTCCAGGAATGACGCCGCGCATGACGCCAGATAAAAATCCCACATTTGCACGAAGCGGTCGTCAAAACCCTGCTCTTTAACAGCGGAAATATTCACTAGGAATCGCGCTCGCCACTCCTGCAGTGTGCGCGCATAGTGCGTGCCCAAATCTTCAGCATGATACAGAGACATGTTCGTCGCGCGTGAAAGCGAGCTAAGCACTGCCGTCAGCGAAGCCAGTTGCGCGCCGGGAAAAATATATTTCTGCGTCCAGTCCCCGCCCTTGCGGTAACTCGCGAATTTCTGGTCGTGCATGGTGATGGTCTGCAGCAACATCGTGCCGTCCGGCTGCAGCAGGCGATCGCAAACTCCAAAGAACTCGTCGTAGTAGTCGTACCCAACAGCTTCAAACATCTCGATGCTGACGATTTTGTCGTAGCGCCCGCTCAGTGCGCGGTAATCCTCAAACAACAGCTGAATGAGATGCCGGCAATCTCCGGCGCTTTGCAGTAGTTCAGCCACGTAGTCGTGCTGCTCGCGGCTGATCGTCGTGGTGGTGACGCGGCACCCGTAATATCGCGCTGCGTGAATGGCAAACGCGCCCCAACCCGTGCCGATCTCCAGAACATGGTCCTGTGGCCCCAGCCGAAGTTTCCGGCAGATGCGATCGAGCTTCTCGATCTGCGCTTGCTCCAGCGAATCTTCGTCGCGGCGGTAGAAAGCGCTGGAATAAACCAGGCTCTTGTCCAGAAACAACCGGAAGAAATCATTGCCAAGATCATAGTGCGCGCGAATGTTACGCCGGCTGCCGGCGAGAGTATTGGAACGGAAACGCAATCGTAGCGTATCGATCCACCTCCGAACCGCCGAAAAGCCGCGATTGCGCTGATCCAAAACGTTGGCGTTCCGCAGCGCCAGCCGCACGACCGAGATCACATCCGGAGACGACCAATCTCCGTCCATATAAGACTCTCCGACGCCAATGTCGCCGCCGAAGAGCGCTTGCACAAAAAATCGTTCATTATGGATTTCCAGAAGGCCCTTCAGCGGCGCCTTGGGATCGCCAAAAGCGTAAGTCCGGTCCGGGCACACCAGTTCTACGAAACCGTCGGGAAATCCTTCCAGCGATTTCAGAAATATTTGCTTGGCGTTATGTACGAGCCATTTATTCACGACTAGAGTCTCCTGCCTGCAGGTGCGATCCCAGTTACCGGCGCAATGCGCTCCGGCTTCGTGAACACGGGAACTTTTTTGAGGTAAAGCTTCAGCGCTTCCCAATGGATGGCGCTGATCACCTTTGCCGTCATCCACGGATGGCGTAGCAGCGCGCGATGCAGCGCCCGCGCGGTCCAGGGCTCCCGCGCGAGAGTTAGCGTGGCGTCGAAGAACCCCCGTTCTCCGTCGTGTACATTCATGTGCGCCACGTGCTTTTCTTCCGGCGGCGTGAATATGAAAGTGTAGTCGAGAGCCATTTTCATGAAAGGCGATACGTGAAGACTTTTCGGCACGCAATAGCGCAAAGCATTTGCCGCAGGTTTTTCGTTTGCCGCCGAAAGCCAGTAATTTTGGCTTTCCCCGAAAGTGCTGTTCACCTCCGCCAGAACCGCGGCGATCTTTCCTTGCCGGTCGCAGCAATAAAAAAAGGAAACCGGATTGAAGCTGTACCCCAGATAACGCAGGTTGGTCAGCAGATAAATCGGCCCGTCCGGCAAGCTGAGACCGTTCGCCGCGGCATCCGCTTGAAGACGCTCGCGGAGCGGCAAACGCGAATTACCGAAATGGTCGCGCTCATCGAAGCTGACCCAGTTAAAACGGTTGTAGCTCGTAAACCGCGAAATTTTCATCAGCGCGGGAATGCGATCGATATCCAGCAGCACCATAAAAACCGGATACGTGAACTCGTGCTTAACCGGCTCAAACCGCCGATGTCGCAACTCGCCGATGTAGATTCCTGTCTCCATCTCAGCTGTGACCGTCCAGAGCACGCGCAACTCGCAGCGCGGAGTTCAAACCATCCTCGTGGAAGCCGTAGAACCAGTACGCGCCGGCAAAGTGCGTGCGGTTCTGTCCGCTTATTTTCGCCCAGCGCGATTGCGCGGTAACCGCCTGCGCGTTGAATATCGGGTGGTAATACGTCATCCGGCCGATGACCTTCGCTGGATCTATCCACTCATTCCCGTTGAGTGTCACGCAATAATCTTCGGGCGTCTGCAACGACTGCAAACGGTTCATGTGATACGTCACCGTTGCGGCGTGGCCATTGTTCGTGTGCAGGTTATAGTTCCACGAAGCGCGCGCCTCTGGAAGTCGCGGCAACAGACGCGAGTCGGTATGCAGGCAAGCTTCATTCCGGCTCGTCGAGAAGTCGCCAAGAATATCGCGCTCCGTATCGGTCGGCGCTTCGAGCAGCGGTAGAACGCGATCGCAGTTGCACGCAAAAACCACCTGATCAAAATTCATTGCCGGTCGCTCGTCGGCAAACTTCAGCGCCACACCTGCATCGTCCCGCGCAATTGAGGAAATTTTTGTTCCCAAGTGAATGCGCTCGCGATACGGTGCGGTCAGTGGCTCGATGTAGGACTGGCAGCCCGCACGGATTGTTTTCCATTGCGGGTGTGTATTGATTCCCAGCATCCCGTGATTGGAAAAAAACCGGGTCAAGGTCTGTAACGGGAAAGAACGAATGGTCGCCGTTGCCGCCGACCAGATCGACGATGCCATCGGGAACAGGTAGTAGTCCAGAAAAACACCGCGAAATCCATGTTCGTCAATAAAATCGCCCAGCGTGACTTCCGGATTTTCCGGCTGGTTCAAGGTCCGCGACGCAACCCGATTGAATCGTATGATTTCACCAAATAATTGGTAGGGCAACGGCCGAAGGATATTGGCCCGTTGCGCGAAAAATCCCCGAAGTCCGCGGCTCGAATACTCAAACCCCGTGTCCTGGCAGGAAACCGCGAAGGACATGTCGGAGGGCTGCGTCTCGACCTTCAACTCGGCAAGCAGCGCCACGAGATTCGGATACGTGCGGTCGTTGTGAACGATGAAGCCCGTATCTACCGGAAGGCAACCACGGCTGGTTTCCACCATGATCGTATTCGTGTGTCCGCCAAGTCGAGCTTCAGACTCGAATATCGAGACGATATGCTTCCGGCTTAAATAATAAGCCGCAGCCAAACCGGAAATTCCGCTGCCGATTACGGCGATCTGCATCACGCGCCGCCTTTTCCTGAAAGTCTGGGAAACGACGTATTCATACCGGCAGTCACTCCAAGGGAAACCAGGAAGCGTGTGCTGATGACACCATTTTTGTATTTTTTCCCGCCCGTGCGGGAACCACCGAACGCTTGACTCATTCCAGCCTCTGCTTGCGAAGTAGTACGCACCATAACCCGCTTCGGATGACAATCCTGCGCCAAATGGAGGCTCGTTCGTGGTTTTGAACTGCCAGTAGAAACCTGGCGAGCGTTTCGTCCTGTGAGTCAAAAATTCTCACGAATGACGTGCTCCGAAGCCCTTCCGGATTGCTATCCGCTCGACGCCGCACTCCCACAAGTCTCACGACCGCCGATAGGTGAGAAGATTATCCCGCAGACGCATCCGCGTGACACCGTTCTGCGTAGCATAGAGCGAGGACCAGCATGAAGCTATTCTTAAAAATCTTCTTCGGTTTCATTTTCGTCTTCATGCTGGCCATGACTATCTGGACTTCCATGCGCGTAAGCCTTTTCGCAGCTTGGTCCTCGTACGCTGCGAATCCCTGGGCAATGGCCACACTTTACGATGCGTACGCCGGCTTTCTCACTTTCTTCCTATGGGTGGCCTACAAAGAAGATGCCCTTTGGAAAAAGATTGTTTGGCTGGTATTGATACTTGGCCTGGGTAACATCGCCATGTCGTTTTATGTGTTGATTCAACTCTGGAAATTGCAGCCGCACGAACCGGCTTCAGCTGTCTTATTGAAAAACCCGGCATGACTGACTCGCCCCTGCATCGTCGCGTTCTTGATCCAATTCTGGCTCTCCTGCGTCAAGGAGTTACGCCGGAAAAATTGGCCATCAGCATTGCGCTTGGCATTATCCTCGGAGTCTTTCCGGTACTTGGATCGACCACGCTCCTGTGTGCTGGCGCCGCCATTTTGCTTCGCCTGAATCTTCCCGCCATCCAGTTGGTGAATTACGTGGTTTATCCATTCCAGTTGGCCCTCTTAATTCCCTTCCTTCGTTTGGGGGAGAAGATTTTTCGCCAACCGGCCATGCCCTTGTCTCTTTCGCAAATCATCGCCAAAATCCATGCGAACGCCTGGCTCGCCATCAAAGATCTTTGGGTCGTCACCGCGCACGCGATGGTTGCCTGGGTTCTCGTTGCGCCACCGGCGGCGCTGTTGCTCTATCTCATCCTGGTTTCGCTCCTGCGATGGTTCTGGAAATCGCAAGCGTTGTCTCTGAAGAAGGAACGTCTCTTGGATTCAACTTTATGATTGCCACCGCGGTGCTTCATCTGATTCTTGTCGGTGCCGCTGCCGTCGCGGCATTGATGTTGATCCTGTGGCTCATCCATTTGCCAATGAAGAACGCGGCCATTGTGGATGTCGGATGGGCCGGTGGCTTGGCGTTGCTTTCCGTGATCTACGCTTTTCTCGGCACAGCGTACACTCCGCGCGCCTTGCTGATCGCGGCAATGGGAAGCATCTGGGGAATTCGCCTCGCCTCTTATCTTCTTTTTACACGCGTGATCGGCCACCCCGAGGAAGGCCGTTACGTGCAGCTTCGTAAAGAATGGAAAACCAATATCCCTCTGAAGTTCCTGGCATTTTATGAATTCCAGGCGCTCCTATGTGTGCTGCTCTCCGGCCCGTTTCTCTTTCCCGCTCTCAACGTGCGACCGAGATTATCGGCCATCGAAATCCTGGGGGCTTCAATTTGGCTCATCGGTATCGTCGGGGAAGCAATTGCTGATGCACAACTCAATTCCTTCAAATCCCAGGGACACGCACACGGAAAAACCTGCCGCGTCGGTCTCTGGAAATACTCCCGTCATCCGAATTATTTCTTCGAATGGGTTATCTGGGTCGGTTTTTCGGTCTTCGCGCTCGGATCGCCGTTTGGCTTTATCGGCCTGACCTCGCCGGCGCTGATTCTTTATTTTTTACTGCGCGTTACGGGCATTCCGGCCACCGAAGCGCAAGCGTTGCGCACGCGCGGGGATGACTACCGCTTGTACCAAAAGACCACCAGTGCATTCGTTCCCTGGTTCCCACGAAAGGAAAAAGTAGCGTGAGCACTACCTCGGAAGAATTTCTACCCCTCAAGGAATCGCAGCCGTTGTTCCTCGCTGAATCAACTCCCCGCGCGTGGCACGAATCGCTGCTCGAACGTGGTTTATTGCCCGATGTCTTAATTCGCTTTGGAATTCGCCGCCTTCTCCGCGAACGCCTTCAGGAAGAAGATCAGGGCGATGTCGCAGCGAATCTCCAGCGCAAACTGGCGTTTATCGCGCAACTTCGCGCGTGTCCGATCGCCATCCAAACCGCCGCCGCCAATGCGCAACACTACGAAGTACCAACAGAATTCTTCCAGGCAGTCCTTGGCAAGCGGCTGAAATACAGTTCTGGTTATTGGCCAGCGAACGTCAGCACGCTCGACCAGGCCGAAGACGCGATGTTGGATTTAACCTGCCAGAGGGCCTGCCTCGAGGATGGGCAAACCGTCCTCGAACTCGGCTGCGGGTGGGGATCTTTATCTCTCTACATGGCTGAGCGCTTTCCCAACAGCTCGATTCTTGCCGTTTCCAATTCCAGCGTGCAACGCGCATACATCGAGTCACAGAAAACACTCCGCGGAATCTCCAACCTCAGCATTCTCACTGCGGACATGAACGATTTCAGCGCCGATAAAAAGTTTGACCGCGTCGTCTCCGTCGAAATGTTCGAGCACATGCGTAATTACGAGCTGCTGCTCTCGCGCATCGCCTCCTGGATGAAGCCCGAGGCCCGCTTGTTTGTTCATATCTTCACTCACCTGCGCTTCGCCTATCCGTTTGAAGTCCGTAACGCCAGCGACTGGATGGCGCGCTATTTTTTCACCGGCGGAATTATGCCTAGCGACGACTTGCTGCTCTATTTTCCCAGCCACCTCCGGGTTCGGGAGCACTGGCGAGTTGACGGAACGCACTATCAGAAAACCTCCGAGGCGTGGCTCCGCAATATGGATTCGCGGAAACGGGAGATTCTTCCTATTCTTGCGGAGTGTTATGGCTGTCTCTTATACACATC
>CAXMLS010000309.1:0-4773 GCA_964194235.1 uncultured bacterium
AGATGTGTATAAGAGACAGCAATATACCGCCCTTTTTGCAAAATTTGGGTTTGCCCACGCTAGAACGAACACTGAGTTGGAAATCCCAGGGAATTGAAATCCTAAAGACGTGGCTGAGTATGTGAGTAGTTCGCTGAACATGAAGTAAGCAACTTAGCGTGCTGCCTACCTCGGGGTAAACACATACGACACAGAATCTCTACGGTGCCTGGCTTCGGAGAGGAGACTTCAATTGATGTCGTCTCCGGTGTATAAGTATGCGTACGCTTGTCGTCAAAACATTTGAAGGGGTCTCGGTCCGATGAAGCATAAAAATATAAAGTTCGCAATCGTGTTAGCGGCAACTATTTTTTCGTTGTCCTTCAGTGTTCGTTCCAAACCGACAAAATTTGCGGACAGTTCTTCACCTCACGCTAGGGAGTCTGCCAAAACTTTCCTGGGCCGATGGGATTTAACCCTCAAGGCGCCTGAACGGGAATATCCCTCGTGGTTGGAACTAAGCGAGGAGGGCGCGCAGTTGAAGGCGCAGATGGTGGGCCGCTGGGGAAATGCTCGGCCACTTCCAAAAGCTGAGCTCACGAACGGCCATCTCAGATTTGTTTCTCCCAAGGAAGAGGAAGACCGGCCCGATGACATGGTTTTCGAGGGAACCCTAACCGGCGACACGCTCACTGGAACCGTCAGTGGGCCAAACGGCACGCCTTGGAAGTGGACTGGCGTCAGGGCCCCATCGTTGAAACGAGATCGTGCGCCCAAATGGGGAAAGCCCATCGCGCTGTTCAACGGCAAAGATCTGACCGGATGGAAAATGGACAAACCCGGTTCGTCAGCTGCATGGAAGGTCGAAAACGGAATCCTGATTAGTCCCGGTCAAGGCCCGGAACTCATAAATAATTCCGAGTTCGAAGATTTTAAATTGCACGTCGAATTCAATTGCGGCCCCACGTCGAACAGTGGCATCTATTTGCGCGGCCGCTACGAAGTTCAAATCGAAACTGAATCCCAACAGGAACCGCCGAGTCATCACACCGGTGGCGTATATGGTTTTCTGGCGCCGACGCCTGAGCTGCCACGCAAACCAGGAGAATGGCAGACCTTTGACATTACGTTGATCGGGCGAATGATCACGGTGGTCCAGAACGGAAAGACCATCATCGACAACCAGGAAATTCCGGGCATCACCGGCGGCGCCCTCGACAGCCACGAAGCACTGCCGGGACCGATTTATCTGCAGGGCAGCGAAAAAGGACACGTCTCATACCGCAGCATCGTTATCACGCCGGCTGCAAAACAGTAAACGTTCCTCGAGACCGTGCGGCAGGTCCAGACAACCCAATGACCAAATTTTTGCGCGACATCCTTCGCCAGCCCGACGAATTGCAGCGCACCATCGATTTTTTGTCCGCAATCGGCCGTCCATCCTTGGACGCGGCAGCAGCGTCGCTGCGCAACGCTCGCCATATTTATTTGACTGGCATCGGCAGCAGTTGGCACGCTGCTCTCTGCGCTGCCCCGCTGTTCCACCTTGCCGCTCATCCCGTGTACATGCAGGACGCCTCGGAACTTCTGGAGTTCGCCGCCTTTCCGCCCGACTCCGTGATAATCATCATTTCGCGCAGCGGCCGCAGCATCGAGATCGTTAATCTGCTTGCCAAAGCTCGCCAGTCCCGTGCGTCCGTCATCGCCATAACCAATTCCGCAGATGCACCGCTCGCCCGCGAGGCGCAAATCCCTATCGTCGTTCCCATCGAACTGGACCACGCAATCTCCGTGAATACCTATTCCACTCTTGCCGCCACGGTGGCCGTGCTTGCGAGTGCCACCTCAGGTTCGTTTGACGCCAGTCTCGTATCCTCATTGCGAGGTGCGCTCGAAAAAATCGCCACGTCCATCGCCGGCTGGCGTGAGATGGCCGAGCATTCTTCTTGGCTTGCTCCGGGCAGCGTCACGTACTTCTTGGCTCGCGGTCCCAGTCTCGGAAGCTGCAATGAGGCCAGGCTGCTGTGGGAGGAAGGCATCAAATCGCCAGCCACTGCTCTGGGTACCGGCAGCTTTCGGCACGGTCCTCAGGAAATGGTCGCCAAAGGCGCACGCTTCGGCATGTGGATCCACGCGTCGCAAATGTGTGACCAGGATTTAGCCGTTGCGCGTGATCTCAGGAAAATGGGCGCTGCCGTCATGCTTATTGGTCAAAATCTTCCCGCGGATGCCGGAGATCTGATTTTTCAGCTCCCGCCAATACCTGCACAGTGGCAATTCCTGATAGACATCATTCCGGTACAAATTGTCGCTGAGCGATTGGCTCGTCTCTCGGGAGTCGATTCTGATTCCTTCCGTTTTTGCTCCTATATTGTGGAAGACGAGTTCGGTCTGTTGCGGGAAGAAGCCGGAGCTCCCGGAAAGACAAGCTTGTGATCGCAGCGGTCGATATCGGGGGAACGAAAATAGCGGTTGGCTTGGTGGATGAGAATGGGCGGGTCTTATCCAAGCTGGAATCTCCCACCGACGCTGAACGCGGTTACTCAAACGGTTTGCAGAGAATCCAGGCGATGCTGCAGGAAATAGCCCACCGGGAGCGCGCTGAAATCTCCGGTATCGGCATTGGATGCACCGGAATGGTCTACCCGTTTACTGGAGCGTTCGGAGACGTAGATTTTCTTCCCGGTTGGAAAGGAAATAATCTGGTGGAAGACCTTGCCGGGAAATTCCGCGTACCGGTGGCCTTGGAAAACGATGCTGACGCATCGGCTCTGGGCGAAGCGCAGTGGGGCGCAGGGAGAAATAAGTCGCGATTGATCTACGTAACCGTCGGCACCGGCATCGGTGGCGGGATGGTGTTGGACGGGAAACTCTATCGCGGTGCGGACATGTCTCATCCCGAAGTTGGCCATCACGTCGTCGATCCTGCCGGCCCGCTGTGCTCCTGCGGTTTTCGGGGATGTTGGGAAGCGTTGGCGACTGGCCCGGCCATGGCCGCGTGGTTCAAGAGCAATAAACCCGCGCGCTCAAGCTACCGACAAAACATAACCGCGAAGGAAATCTGCAAACTTGCGCAGCAGGGAGATGAAATGGCTTGCCGCGCCGTGGAACGCGAAATTAACTATCTGGCGCTCGGTCTCGCCAATCTCATCAATCTTTTCGTACCGAACGCCATCGTTCTAGGCGGCGGTGTGATGAAAAGCGCGCCCCTGTTTATGGCCGGCATTCGCAAAGTGATTCGTACCGGTTGTCGCTTCGTACCGTTTGAAAATACGGAATTGGCGTTGGCCTCGTTGGGTGAAGACGCCAATTTGATCGGGGCCGCAGCCGTCTGGCACCATCGCTTCGGGCCGGAATCCGGTCGCGCTGCCTGACTACCCGGCGCGAGTTTTTGCCGCGCATGTAACGCCGAGCGAAGTATGACGATACGAAACGAAAAAAAGAGGAGAGTCCGCTGATGGCGAGAAACCGCTACATGGTCAGCATGGTCTTCCTCACATTTTTCGTCATCTCATTATTGACAAATATTCTAGGGCCGATTGTTCCCGACATCATCGGCAGCTTTCATGTAAGTCTGACGGCTGCGGGTTTTCTCGCGTTCGCCTTCTTCATTGCCTATGGAGTTGTGTCCATCCCCGCGGGCTTTTTTGTGGAACGCTTCACTGAAAAGCCTGTAATGCTGCTGGCGTTTTTGATGGGCATGCTGGGGTCGCTCAGCTTCGCGCTCTTCCCAGGATACCTCGTCGCCGTAATTTCGCTGTTCGTAATTGGCGCGGGCATGGCCATCCTTCAGGTGGCCATCAATCCGTTATTACGCGTTTCAGGCGGCCAAGAACACTACGCATTTAATTCCGCTGTAGCCCAACTCGTTTTCGGCAGCGCCTCTTTTATCAGTCCGCGAATCTACTCTTACCTCGTGCTGCATCTGAACGATTCTTCGCAGAATCAAAATTTTCTTGTCCGCATTCTCGGGAAGCACACACCCGTCGAACTACCTTGGGCCTCTATCTATTGGATCTTTACGCTTTGTGCATTGGCGATGGTCATCCTGCTTCTCTTGTCCAAATTCCCCCGCGTCCAGCATGTAGCCGAGGAACGTGCCGGATCGTGGATCATGTACCAGAGCCTCGCGCGCCAAAAAGTCGTGTGGTTGTACTTCGTAGCCATGTTTGCGTACGTTGGTTGCGAACAGGGTACGGCCGACTGGATGTCCAGTTTCTTGAACCGCTATCACGGGTTCGATCCGCATACTACCGGCGCAGCCGCGGTCTCCTGGTTTTGGGGCTTGCTTACCTTTGGATGCCTCGCCGGAATGTTACTGCTGAAGCTATTCGACAGCCGGAAGGTGCTCATCGGCGCCAGCATCGGTGCAATATTTTGCTTGTCCCTCGCGTTGTTCGGAACCGCGAGAATATCCGTGATTGCTTTCCCCGCGATCGGACTGTTTGCATCGGTGATGTGGCCTATCGTGGTGTCCCTCGCGCTCAATTCTGTTGCGGAGTATCACGGTTCCTTCTCCGGCATCCTGGGAACCGGAATTATCGGCGGAGCTATAGTGCCAGTAATCATCGGGCGAATCGGAGACTACGCAGGCTTGCGGAGCGGCCTCGCATTTCTCTACATCACGTTCGGAATTGTGTTCAGCGTCGGCCTCTGGGCACGACCCTTGATCGACAACGCCACCATTCGCATAAAGCAGCCGTCTGGCGAGGCAGTTGCTTAACGGTTTTGTCGAAAATGTCGGTCCGGGTCGGAAACGACCAGTGAGTAGGGCGGTCTCAATGGGTCGACGCA
>CAXMLS010000310.1:0-4114 GCA_964194235.1 uncultured bacterium
GATGTGTATAAGAGACAGCTTTTCTGCAGTCCTAGTGTCCCATTTGCGCAAAAAACACTACCGCATCAACTAATCCGCTGTACGTACAACCCTGTATGGCCTCAAGACTGTGATGCTCCTACGCTGCCTTGTCGAGGACATCCTCACAAGGAGAGAAACTTAATGAACCTGCCACATCAGTGGAAATACTACCTTGGGAAAACCGTACTAACGACAGCCGCCCTTACGGCCTTCGCTACATTGGGCGCGGCCCCCAGCCGCGCGGATCACAATATGGATTGCCAGAGGCGTATTGCCCGGGCCGATCATCGCCTTCACGAGGCCATCGAGCATCATGGCTATCGCAGCCGTCAAGCCAACGGAGCCAGGCACAATCTCGCGGATGCCCGCCAGCATTGTTACACCACCTATCACGAATGGTGGAATGAAGACGACCGCTCCTGGCACTCTGATCGCGATTGGCGCGACGAGGATCACGAAAACTGGCGCCGCCAGGAACAACGCCGCGAAGAGCGCCGCGAAGAACGCCTGGAACATCCATAAATTAAGTTGAAGCGATGAGTTAGTGGAACAAGAAGTAAAATCAAAAAAGGCGCAGCCGCAAATGCGGTTGCGCCTTTTCTTCTGTGGCTGCTGTTATTGCCGCGCTTTGGAGAAAAAAGGGCGCGCATTTTCGGGACGCCCTTGGACACTATATTTAAGGTACCGAGATTAGTTCGTCGTCACCGGTACTTCCGGCAACTCCTCCGAAAATACCGCCATAAAACGCCGCGTTTCGTCCTGGTCGTGCAGCAGCACTACCGGAACGACCCGCAACGAGCCGTTGCAAGCGCGGCAGTGTGTGGCCTCGCCCTGTAAGTCCTGCAAAAAACCATCCGTAAAATGATACCGCGCTCGCTCGCGCCGGGCGTTCTTCTGGCCCTGCGAGCCGCAGTGCGGACAGGTGTATTCCACCGTATCGCGCTGCGGATCGCGGTCCAGAGCGGCCCAGCCCGTGCGGCGTACACCGATTGTTTCGACATTACGCCGGTCCATGGCATTGCCCTCCTTGGGATCCACGTCCACAAAGAGTGTGATGCGGTTGTAGCGGGGTTCGATACTAAACCGTGGAATTATTCATTTTTCAGCAGTTATGAAGGTTTCCCCGTAGTAATCCGGCCTCTCCCGCTTCTTTAACAGTGATTGAAACGTTGGTGGTGAGTGACTACGCCATGCTGGTCAAGATGTACGGCAATGACCGCGAGACAGAAGCCCGTTACAGTCCTGCGGAGTGCATAGGATGCCGGATGGTAGAGAACGACTTGAGCGAAAACCGACGGAGTTGAACAAGGCTGCGTATAACTTCTAAGCTCGTGGTATCGCCGCGCAATAGGGATCTTCAAGAATCTGCTGATGCTGCAATTCGTGACCGGCGCTGATCGGCACCGGCGATCACATTTCTCACCCTTGCTGGGCTCACCCTCGGCCCAAACTATGCTCGTGATCGCAGTCCTCAGTCTTGGTTGAACAGCGCTCGCTCACGATCCGCGTCGCTACCGCTCAACTCGCGTACCACAGGTTTTGAATAACTCATTTTCATATCCGATCCGCAACAGCACCGCGGTTTAGCTTTCCCGCCTGCGTCGGAACTGATTGACACAGCTATCTCGCAGTTACAACTCCGATTCGTACATCTATAAGTTTGACCGACCTTCATGAAAGTTTTCCCTCCGACTGTGCTTGGGCACAGGCCAAGTATCATTTTGCATACACCGTGGGCGTAACTTCACCGAAGGAAAGTATGGGGCTCAGCAGTTCGGTTCTGAAAAGAACTTTACTGTTGTTCTTTTAGCGAGTCGGACTAGCTATTGCTCAATTTACCGTTAATGTGACCTTGGCGGTATGGCTCACGCTGCCCGACGTTGCGGTGACCGTGATGTTGCTCGTGCCCTTAATGCCTCCCGGGTTAGTTTGCGAGCAGCCGGCCAAAATAATCAAAATAAGCACGGCGACAGCCAGTCCCATCTGTGTCCTGGGACGCGTAATACAAGACAAAATAAACAGAATCAAGGCCACTCCAAATAGCAGCGCTACCATCGGAAGTTGAGGTGTGCGCCAGTTTGGCTTGGACCAGTGCGGCAGGAGAGCCGACGTCAAGGTCACCGTGGCTGTCGCCGTTACGGGCGTTACGCCGTCTGCAGGAGTAACTGAAGCTGGCGAGATGCTACAGGTTGCCGCCAAGGGACTACTAGAGCAAGAAAGCGATGTCGTTTGATGGAACCCGCCGAGCGGAGTGACCGTCACTGTGAATTTACCGGCCGAGAGGCGCGCCGCACTGACCGATGAAGGTGCGGTCACGCTGAAATCCCATCCTGTTCCTGTTAACGCAACGGTGCGTGGGCTGCCGCTGGCATTGTCCGTGATAGTAAGCGTTCCGGTCCGCCCAGCCACCGCTGTCGGCGCGAATGTCACATTAATCGTGCAGGACCCTCCTGCTGGCACGCTAGCCCCGCAGTTGTCGGTCTCAGCAAAATCACCTGAAATCGTGATAGAGGTGATCGTAAGGGAGGCAGTGCCATTGTTTGTTAGAGTCACCGTCTGGGAGGGGCTGGTTGAAGTTAGCAACTGTCCAGCGAAGCTGAGGCTGTTCTGCGAAAGGGTGGCCGTCGGTACCGCGTTCGTACCGGTCCCGGATAATGCGATGGTCTGTGGACTACTGGCCTCGCTATAGGTAAAAACAAGTTTGGCGGATTCGGCGGATGTGACTGACGGCTTGAGAGTTACTCCGACCGTGCAGGAGGAGCCGGCCGGAACACTGGTTCCACAGGTATCGGATACCTTGGCAAAATCTCCATTGGGCGAAGCAGGGTTTATTGCGACAACGGCAATGCCAGTAATCGCTAGAGCGGCGCTGGTGTTATTGGTTAGCGTTACAGTCTGTGGCGCAGTCGTAACGCCAATCGGTTGCGTGCCGAAATCCAGGCTCGCGGGTAATATTGCTACCGTTGGAATCAACGATAGCTTCGCGACAAAGGCATCCGAGGGGCCTTTCAAGCTAGTCTGAAACGCTCCGGGGTTCGGAAAAACCGGGAAGGTCGTTGATGACCGTGTGACCCCCGCTATATAAGCATTATTCAACGAGTCGATCGCGATACCGTTGGCTGAATCGGGCAGTGTAACCGTCCCGCTACCTCCATAGAAGGTTGAATAAAGCAGGTCAGAAGCACCTTTGCCTCCCGGACTCAGTTTTGAAACGAAGCCATCACCTACCGCGCCAGTGGCTAGGGCTGCTTGAAAGGCACCCTTGGTTACAGGAAAGTTAGCTGAAGAAGTCGCACCGGCGATATACGCGTTTCCTAAAGCGTCGACCCGGATACCGAACCCGAGGTCGCCTCCTGAGCCGCCAAGTAAACTCGAGTACTTGAGAGAAGTGCTACCGGTTAGTCCGGTGTCAAACAGGCTGACGAAGGCGACCCCTGAAGCGTTTCCCGTCGATTGAAAGGCTCCCGACGTGGTCGGGAAATTAAGCGAGTCCGTCGTGCCCGTAATGTAGGCAACATTGTTAGGCCCGAGCGCAATCGCCGTCGCAAAGTCAAAAGTGTTGCCTCCCAAATAGCTCGAATAGACGAGCGACGCGCTTCCGGTTTTCGTCGTGTCGATTCTTGAAACAAAACTGGTTCCTCTGGCGTTCGCGGTCGGAGCCGTAGTCTGGAAGGCGCTCGAGGTCGTTGGAAAGTTGGTCGAGGAAGTAGCGCCCGTGATATAAGCGTTGTTGGAAGAATCCACTGCAACTCCTAAGCCTTCGTCACCAAAGCCAGCGGCTACAGAATTTGCACCATTCCCCCCAAGATACGTCGAATAGACCAGAGATGCGGTTCCGGATTTGGTCGTATCGATTCTGGTGAGAAACGCGTTTCCCGCTGAATTGCTTAAGGAACTTTGGAATGCGTTTGCAGTTGTCGGAAAAGCGGTCTGTCCCGGACCCGGCGATGAGAGGGTTAGTCCAGTGATATACGCATTTTGCGCTGTGTCTGCCACAACGCCATTTCCGAAGTCACCACTGGTGCCACCCAGGTAGGATGAATATACCAACGAACTCGCGCCGCTCAGGGTAGGATCTGTCTCTTATACACAT
>CAXMLS010000311.1:0-3150 GCA_964194235.1 uncultured bacterium
GATGTGTATAAGAGACAGCTCTACATCCCTTAGCACTCACACAATCAGTAGACAAGCTGCCTACGCACGCCCGAATTCATGTATTTCGAATCCGCTCTACAAAATTAAAGTACGATCGGTATTTTTTCTTTGGACTCAGGATACGCGTAGTGCTGCAGCACATCCTTCAGTTCCTGCGGCCGAATTGGCTTCGTTAAATAATCATCCATCCCCGCCACTCTGCAGCGATCTTCGTCTCCACTCATCGCATGCGCGGTCATCGCCACGATCGGAACATGCTCTCCTGTGTTTTTTTCCTTCATCCGGATCGCGGCGGTGGCCTGCAGCCCATCCATCTCCGGCATCTGCACGTCCATAAAGACAAGATCAAACGAATTTTTCTCTAGCGCTACCAGCGCTTCTTTTCCGTTTACCGCTACGGTTACCGTATGTCCCCATTTTTCCAGCATTCGACGTGCCAGAAGTTGATTCACCGCATTGTCTTCAACGAGCAGAATTCGCAGGTGGCCGTGAGTTTCGCGTAGCGAATGGCGTGTGACCAATGTGGGTTGAGATTCCTGTTTCGGCTTGGTCCCTAAGGCCGTCAGAATGGCGTCCAGCAATTCCCCTTGCCTCACAGGCTTAGTGAGATAGGCCGCGACGCCCAGCTCGCGGCATCGCTGGGCATCACCGCGTTGTCCGGCGGAACTCAGCATCATGATTGTGGCCGCTTTCCATTCCGGATTTCGCTTAATGCACTCCGCCAGCGCGAAACCGTCCATTTCTGGCATTTGCGCATCAAGCAAAATAAGAGGAAAGCTTCGTCCCAAGCCCTGGCCCGCTCTGAGGGTAGTAATCGCTTTTGCCCCACCGTCCACTGCGACTGGTCTCGCGTGCCAGTGAGATAGCATTTTTACAAGGATGTGGCGATTCGTCTCGTTGTCATCCACAACAAGCACCCGCATATCGCGCAGCGTCATGGGATCGCAAGGGACAATCGTCTTCGAAGAAACTTTTTGCAGCCCAAAATGCGCGGTGAAGTGGAAGCGGCTGCCCTTCCCAACCTCGCTTTCCACCCACATTTTACCGCGCATGAATCCCACCAGCCGGTTCGAAATTGTTAAACCCAGCCCCGTGCCGCCAAACGTGCGCGTCATCGACCCGTCCCCCTGAGTGAAAGCCTCGAAAACAGCAGCTTGCTTCTCCGCCGCAATTCCGATGCCCGTATCGGCAACAGTGAAATGCAGTTGAATTTCTTCGCTGGTGCGAGATTCCGCCCGAACATAAACAATTACTTCTCCATGCTCTGTAAACTTTATGGCGTTGCCCACCAGGTTGATGATAATTTGCCGCAATCGGCCCGGATCTCCTACCAAACCATCGGGAACGTCTTGTTGCAGATCGTACGCCAGCTCGAGTCCTTTTTGATGAGCGCGCAGGCTCAGTGTCTTCATCGTGTCGCCCAGGCTGTCGCTCAGCTTGAACTCGATTGCATCGATTTCAAGCTTGCCGGCTTCGATTTTCGAAAAGTCTAGAATGTCATTGATCAAGGACAGCAATGAATCGGCGGAGAGTTTCGCCATATTCAGGTATTCGCGTTGTTCGGAGTCCAGTTCCGTGTCGAGAACCAGCTCGGTCATGCCCATAATTCCGTTCATAGGGGTGCGAATTTCGTGGCTCATGTTCGCGAGAAATTCGCTTTTCACCCGGCTGGCCGCTTCCGCCGTGTCTTTGGCGTCGACCAACACCTTATCCCGTCGCTCGATTTCATCGAGCATATCGTTGAACCCGTCGACCAACTGACCGATCTCATCCTCGCTTTCTTTTACCGCGCGCACGGAATAATTCTTGTTGCTCGAGACCATGCGTGTTGTTTGTGCCAGTTTTGTAATGGGTTCCGATATAGAAGTCTGCAGCGAGGAAGCAAGGATGAGGGAAATCATCATGTAACCTAGCCCTACATACACCACCATAATCACATAGCGTACGAGTCGCTGCCGCATCTCAGACAGGTCATAGCGGATATACACCGTTCCGACCTTTTCTCCCAGAAGCGTGATGCGGCGAAATAAAGTCAGGTATCCGTCGTCGAAACGGGCTGTACCTTCCTGTGCCGCGGGTGGAGTGAACCCGCCCAAAACCTCCGAAGAGTCGTCTCGCAGATATTTTGCGAATACCTGCCCGTTTTTGTCATAAATGCAGGCTTCAGAAATCTGTTGCTTGGAGCGCAACGCTCCCAGCACTTCTCTCGCGGAATGTGGGTCTTCATAGGTTAGTGCTCCGGTACTGTTTGAGCCGATTATGTCCGCCAAAGTGGTTACGTCTTGCACTTTGGTCAAGCGAGAATCGTGGTTGTCAAAGCTGATAAAGGCGATGCCTGACACCAGTAGCGCCAGCGTACTAACGGACATCACCATCAACGTCAATTTATCGCGAATGGAGTGCGTCTTTAGCACTGTCCTTTCAACCCTTCCCTTTGCTTTGGTTTGTCGGGGCCAGCCGGGCTACGGCGATCAACTTCGCGCTGATCTTCACCCGGGCACGCGACGCTGCGGCCAGGTTGATTTCCAATCGCACTTTATTTTTTTCAATAAAGAAATTGATGATTCCGCCGGCTTGAATAAACCCAGGCGCCTCGCCTACGGTCAGAACACTAGACTCCTTTAACTTTTCCAGAATTTGCGTCGCATCGTTTTCCTCCGAAGAACTGACGAAGACAATCTGACAGCTTCGAAGGTCTTGGCCTTCCTTAAAGAGCTTCACCACCACCGGCCTGCCATTCACGGATTTTCCAGCCGCCACATCCGTCAGTAACTTTGCGAAGGCGTTGTCGCCGATAACGCCTAAAAGGATTGGCGCATTCTGGTCGGCAAAACTCTCCGGCGGCCAATTTACGAATTTTGCAAAGTTATAAAGAAACGCCGCTTTGACTTGGTACTCAAGCGACGGACTAGCTTGCGCGCAAGTTCGACTTCCGCCGCTCAGCGCCAGCAAAGTCGCCAGAGCCGCGGCGTGGAACTTAGTACGACACTGCGCTGTCCGTACTGATCGGATCCCCTCGCCCCGCAAGCGCACGCTGCCTCGCAATCGCTCCGTTTGGTTCAAGATGTTCGTTGTGCGATCAAAATTGCCACATTAGATTCGCGTAGAGACCTGTCTCTTATACACATC
>CAXMLS010000312.1:0-1675 GCA_964194235.1 uncultured bacterium
CCTGCCGCAGGCAGGGTATGAACCTGGGTTTAACTCCCTCCAACTTCTAGATCTTTCATCTCAGCAAGCTTTTGCCAGTGAAATTCAACCGAAACCCGGCCCACTGGAGCGTATCTTCCGTGGGAATGTTTGGCGGGTGAGGTAGAATCAGCGGCTCATGCGCATCGCCATCGATAGCGGAGGCACGTTCACCGATTGCGTGTTCGTGCGTGACGGTAAGTTGCAAATTCTCAAGGTTGCTTCACGTCCCGATCGGCCTGCGAAAGCCATTGCCGAAGCAGTGAAACTCGCTATCGCAAAATTAACTGATCGTAGTATCGACTTCGATCTGGTTTGCGGAACTACCGTCGGCACGAATGCGCTGCTCGAGAGGCGCGGCGGGCGCGTGGTGTTGGTGACTACAGCCGGCTTTGAGGATGTGCTGGAAATCGGACGTCAGGCGCGCCCAACGCTATACGATCTGTTCGTACAAAAAGCGGAGCCACTGATTCCTGCAGCGCGGAGAATCGGAGCGAAAGAAAGATTAGCTGCGGACGGGTCTGTCGTTCGAGCGCTAAGCACTGCGGAGATCAGGCGTGTTGTGCGCGCCGTCATAAAGGCGCGACCCGATTCCGTCGCAGTCTGCTTTCTTGTCTCCTTTCGCAATGCACGTCATGAAAAGCAGATAGCGGCGGCGCTCAGAGCCGCAGGTTACGCGGTATCCGTCTCGTACGAAATTCTTCCCGAATTGCGCGAATATGAGCGGACCTCAACAACCGTGATCAATGCCTATCTCGCGCCGGTGATGAGCGGGTATCTTCGCGACACTACCGCACGAATGGCCGAACTGTCGGATAGCCAAATGCGGGAGAAGCTTCCAGATGGAAGTGCGCGACAAACTGCCGCTCCGCGCGTGCGCATCATGCAATCGAATGGCGGAATCATTTCGGCAGAGCAGGCGGCGCGGGAGCCGGTGCGAACAATTCTGTCCGGTCCAGCCGGAGGAGTGATCGGCGCTGCGCACGCGGCACAACTTGCCGGGATTACGCAGGCGATCAGTTTTGACATGGGCGGAACGTCGACCGACGTCGCGCTTCTTAGCGGAGAAATGCGCACTACCGGTGAGTCGATCGTCGCGGGCGTTCCCGTTGCTGTGCCGATGCTGGAAATTCACACCGTAGGCGCTGGTGGGGGATCGATCGCGCGCTTCGATCGAGGCGGCGCATTGCGCGTCGGACCTGAGAGCGCGGGAGCCGTGCCGGGCCCGATTTGCTACGGACAAGGAACTAGGCCTACCGTCACCGACGCACACGCCGTGCTGGGGCATCTGGGAAGCAACGGATTGCTCGGAGGAGACTTCTTTCTGGATACAGAACGTGCCCGCAAACGGATGCAGAAAGAAATGAAAAATACCCGCGCCGGATTTCGCACGGTGGAAGCATTTGCGCACGGCATTATCGCGGTGGCCAATTCCGTAATGGAAAAAGCCATTCGCCTGATTTCGGTCGAGCGCGGCCACGACCCGCGGGATTACACGCTCATTGCGTTCGGCGGAGCAGGGCCTTTGCACGCCTGCGATCTTGCCGCGTCACTGGAAATGCGCAGTGTGCTCGTGCCGGTATTCCCGGGTGGACTGTCAGCGGTAGGAATTTTGCGCGCCGATGTCGTGAAAGAATTTTCGCGCACAGTATTACTG
>CAXMLS010000313.1:0-5039 GCA_964194235.1 uncultured bacterium
ATGTGTATAAGAGACAGCACCATAACTGTGCAGGAGTTGCACCTGGCGCTCCAGCTCCGGAAGCCGATTCGCGGTTGATTTGATCGCCAGCAGATATTCTCGCGAAGCTTCTACTTTCTCTTTCCAGCGATAAATCGACTCGACCGGACTTACGACGATGTTGACGCATGCCGCGAGGCGTTTCTCAACGACACTGCGAGCGATGCGCCGCGCCTCGGAGAGGGTTCCGCAGGTGACCAGCACGACGCGGGCCTGATGCTTTTTCATTCCTTGCCCTTCTCTTCCTCAACGATCGCGACAATCGGCTTCTGAAGAATAATCGCAGCACTCTGCTGTCAATTCATTGGGCCACGAGTGGTGCTCTATTGTGGTTTTCGAACTCCGAGCTAGAATACCCCCCATGAACCCTTCTCCTATCAAGTCTCCTATCAAGTTTGGCACGTCGGGATGGCGCGGACTGATTGCCGACGATTTTACATTCGCTACTGTGCGGCTGGCGGTGACGGCCATCGCCGAACACGTAAAGAGCAAAACCGCAAAGCCCACCATCCTGGTGGGCTACGACACGCGCTTTTACTCCGAAGAATTTTCTCAGCTGGCGGTGGACATTCTGGAGCAGCACGGAATCCGCGCGCTGCTGTGCGAGACGTTCACACCGACCCCGGCGATCGCTTACGAGATCATGCGCCGAAAGCTGGATGGCGCGATCAACTTCACCGCCAGCCATAATCCCGCGCAATATCACGGATTGAAATTTTCGTCCGCGGATGCGGGGCCGGCGCTGCCGGAAGTGACTAAGGATATTGAAGCGCGAGTGGCTGCGGCGGTGGAAAAGGATGGGCCATTTCCGATGACGCCAGCGCGCGCGCATGAAAAACACGCCGCGAGCGAGATGGTCAATCTCAAAGAAACATATCTGAAGCGGCTCGAGGAGTTAGTGCGCTTCGAGGTGATTCGTAAATCGAAAGGGATAATTTTTACGGATGCGCTGCACGGATGCGGCGCGGGTTATCTCGACGGAGTTCTGACACGCAACGGCGTAGCGGTACAAACGATGCGCACGGACAGGGACTGCCTGTTCGACGGCACGGGCCCGGACGTGTCGGAAGAAAATCTTGCGCCGCTGCGTAAGGCGGTGGTCGATTCCGGCGCGGCCGCCGGCTTGGCGACGGACGGCGATGCCGATCGCTTTGGCGTGATCGATCGCAACGGCTCGTGGGTGCAACCGAATCATATCCTCGCGCTACTTTACGATTACCTGGTTGAAACGCGCGGATGGAATTTGCCAGCGGCACGAAGCGTAGCGACCACGCAAATGGTGGACGCCGTGGCGCGCATGCACGGCCAGACTACGTATCAGACCCCGGTAGGATTCAAATATATTGGGCAATTGATTCGCGAAGATAAAATTGCGCTGGGCGGCGAAGAAAGCGCGGGTCTCACGATCCGCGGACACGTGCCGGAAAAAGATGGCATTCTCGCGTGCCTGTTAATCGCGGAAATGCTGGCGGCGCGCGGCGCGTCGATTGACGAACAGATTCGGGCGCTATTTAAGAAACTCGGGCGTGAATTCTGGCCGCTGCGCGAGAACATGCACCTGAGTGACGAACAAAAAGCGAATGCAGTGAAGAGGGTGGCCATTGACGCTTCGACACTATTGGGAAGAAAAGTTGCTTCCGTAGATCGCACAGATGGCGCAAAGTTCGTGTTCACAGACGGTTCGTGGATGCTTTTGCGACTTTCCGGAACAGAGCCGTTGTTGCGATTGTATGTCGAGGGCGACAGCTACGAAGCTTCTGCAAAGCTGGCGAGCGAAGCAAAAAACTGGGTGTTACAAGGATAAAGATGAAACAGGAACTTAGCGAAACACTGCGGTCGACAGCCAAACAACATGCTCCCGCGTTGCTTGGTTTGTTTGTGGTGGTGCTTTTTGTGCACGATATTTTTGGCGCGCATGGATATATGGCCATGCGCCGCACGCAGGATGGGATCAAGCGCGTTACCAGCGAGATCGAACGTTTGAATAAGGATAATGCGCTGCTGGAAAGAGTGGTGAAGGACCTGAAAACCGATCCGCGCGCGATCGAGAAAATGGCGCGCGAAGAGTTGATCCTGGCCAAGCCCGGCGAGATTATTATCAAAATTCCGCAAGCGCAGATTATTCAGCAGACGCTTGCTGAAAAACCGTAGCGAAGTACCCTCCCTCTCAATACTTAATTTTAAAAAACTATATAGGCTGGCTCAGGCCTTGCGTGGCAGTGGCAGGTCCTGCCAACTTCACTGCTGCGCGCTTTTTTGTTTTGGTGCGCCAGATTGAAAGCGCGAGCATGGCGGCGAAGATGACGACCATTCCCGCGGTGGCCATGGGAATGCCGGTTCGCCGCTTGTACAAGATGGAAAGCCTGCCGTAGACGAACTCCATGTGGACCCAATAGACCAGCAAGGAAGTTTTGCCAAACTGGATCAACGGACTGAATCCTGTAGTTGCGAATCCCCAGCGACACCACGCGTAAATGGCAAATAGCAGAATTAATAAAAGGCCGCAGCGCATCAGGAAAAAATCCGGGCTGCTGTGCCAGTAATCGTAAATGGCGTAGAGGTTGATGCGCGAGGAATCGAACAGAAGCGAGAGGGCGCATGCCAGGATGCCGGTGCCGGCCGCTACTGAAAGAGCCAAAGTTTGGCGGCGTTGCGCGAAGTCCGAGAAGATAAATAAACCAAACGCGAGACCCACGAAGGCAAATCCGCACCAGGGAAAGATGGCAAAAAGCCACGGTTGCGGCGAATTAAAAAGGTGTACGCCGTTTATATAGGACTCGAGCATCCAGGGAAGAAACCGCGGGCGATGGGTGGTCCACAACGGCGGAGTGACGAGCGCGATGATCGCGGCGGTCAGTAGCGAATAGAGAATGGCGGGATTTCGCCATGGGTGATCGTGTAACGCCGGCTCTGTACTTGTCGAGGTTTCGTCGCGATTCGAACTGCGCAAACCTGGCATCGCGGCCACGCGCCAGAACACTGCCATAAGAATTATCGAGACACCAAGAATATTCAGGACGTCCACGCGGAAAAGATCGGTCCATGGTGATTTTGGAAAACCGAGCACGAATTCCTGCACGCGAAGAAGAATTCCCAAACCGAGGATTTCCGCGCCGCGTAATAGAGCGGTTCTGAAAATTTTATTGGCAGGAATTTTCTTTCCCTGAAGGCGCTCGGTAACCAGAACGAAGGAAACACCAGCGAGGAAGATAAAGATGGGCGCGGGCAGCGTGGAGGCATTCTGCGACCAGCGATAAAGAAAAGTCTTTCTTGCGGCGGGATTCAGCCAGGAATCGTAGCAGTGCGCCTGAATCATGATGACGACGGCAAGGCCGCGCATCCAGTCGATATAATCCAAACGCGCGGCGGTACTGTTGGGAGATTTTTTGTCGATCATCGCGAGACGGCTGGATTGTATACGCAGCTTGCGATTAACGCATCAGCGGACCACGCCGGCGAGCGGGCTGGAGGCGGCAGCGTAGAGGCGCGTGGGCATGCGGCCGGCGAGAAACGCTTTGCGGCCAGCGATGGTTGCATCGCGCATTGCTTCGGCCATAAGCACGGCGTCCTGCGCTTCGGCGATGGCGGTGTTCATCAGTAAGCCATCTGCTCCTAACTCCATGGCAAACGCGGCATCGGAAGCGGTTCCCACGCCGGCATCGACGATCATGGGAACTTCGGTGATACGTTCTCGCAGAATCCGGAGGTTAGCGGGATTTTGAATGCCCAGGCCGGAACCGATGGGCGCCGCGAGCGGCATGACGGCAGCAGCACCGGCATCGATAAGCTTGCGCGCGACGATGAGATCGTCATTGGTGTATGGGAGGACGATGAAGCCTTCTTTCACAAGGATGCGGGTGGCCGCAATCAACTGTTCGGTATCTGGAAACAAAGTTTGCTGATCGCCGATCACCTCCAGCTTTACCCAATTGGATAGCCCGACTTCGCGGCCGAGACGAGCGGTGCGAATGGCTTCATCGGCGGTGTAGCAGGCCGCGGTGTTCGGGAGGATGAACATTTTTTCGCGATCGATGTAATCAAGCAGAGACTCTTTGGATTTATCGGTGAGGTTTACTCTGCGGACGGCGACGGTGACCATGTCGGCGCCGGATGCGGCGTGCGCGCGGGCCATTTCCTGGAAGCTGCGATATTTGCCGGTGCCGACGATGAGGCGGGATTTGAAGGCGCGGCCGGCGATGACGAGTTGTTCGGACATGGGATGGATTGGAGCTCCGGAGATAATTTTAGTCCTGGGCGACGCTGGCGGCAAATCGGGAGGGGGGATTTTCGTGGGTGGATTGATTTGGTCGGCGAGACGTCAGGTTCTGTTTCGTTCGGATGGGAGTGCTGAGTGACGAGATTTTTTGACCCGGGCAGAGAATGATTCTGTCAGTTGTGACTCACACTTGACTCGCGGGAGTTTAGTCCTGCAATTGGGGGCGGGGTTCGGCTACGTCGCCGTAGAGTTCGTCGATGATTTTGCGGTAATGCTGCTCGACTACCCGGCGTTTGAGCTTGAGAGTGAAGGTGAGGCTGCCGTTGTCGAAGGTGAAATCTTCAGGAATCAACGCAAAGCGTTTGATGGATTCGTATTGCGCGAGATGCGCGGTGACGCGTTTTACTTCTGCGTCAATGAGCGAACGGACCCATGGATGCGAGATCAGTTCGGCGGGCGAAGCAAAAGTGATTTGCTGTTCCGCGGCTTTGGCGGAAATGGTGTTCACGTTGGCCACCAGCAAGGCGACCACATAGCTGCGCCGATCGCCAACGACCATGGCATTCAATAAATATGGACTGCTCTTCAGGGCATTTTCGATGGGCTGGGGAGCGACAAATTTCCCACCAGCGGTTTTAATCAGGTCTTTCTTACGATCGGTGATGAAGAGATAACCGTCTTCATCCAAATAGCCGATGTCGCCGGTGCTGAACCAACCGTCGGCGGTCAAGACCTCGCGAGTGGCCTCGGGATTTTTGTAGTAGCCCTGCATCACGCAGGGACC
>CAXMLS010000314.1:0-6223 GCA_964194235.1 uncultured bacterium
CCGACCGGAGCGGGCCGACGCCTGTTTCCCTTGAATAACCCATTCGCCGCCGCGAGACCTCGCACACCTTGTTACACTAGACAATCACCAGCACGCGGCAAACAAAATCAAAGAGGGACCGACCGCTAGTGTCCACGCGCTTCCGCGCTTTGCAGCATCGCAACTTTCAGCTCTTCATCGGCGGACAGCTTATTTCGTTGATCGGCACGTGGATGCAATCCACCGCGCAGTTGTGGCTCGTCTATAAACTGACCGGCTCGGCGGCGCTGCTCGGTGTCTTCGGATTCGCCAACCAGGTGCCCATTTTATTTCTCGCGTCCATCGGTGGATATGTGGGCGACCGCTATCACCGCCATTACGGAGTCATCGCTACACAAACTGCGTCGATGATCCTGGCGTTTGCGCTGGCGGCACTGACCTTCGCGGAAGCCATCAAAGTTTGGGAGCTGATCCTCATCGCTTTCCTCGTGGGTATCGTGAACGCCTTCGACGTTCCCATTCGCCAATCTTTTATCGTGCAGATGGTGGTGAAAGTAGATTTGCCCAACGCCATCGCACTCAATTCCTCCATCTTCAATGGAGCGCGCGTGGTCGGCCCGGCGATCGCTGGGTTTGCGCTCGCCTGGAAAGGTCCCGCGTGGTGTTTTCTCCTCAACGGAATAAGTTTTCTTGCCGTGCTTGCCGCGCTCCTCGCCATGCGCATACAAAAAATCGCGCTGAAGAAACCGGAAGGCTCGCCATTCCATAATTTTATTCAGGGATTTCGTTTCGCGATGCGCGATGTGCCCATGCGTTCCGCGCTTTTATTGCTCAGCCTTTTGAGCATGCTGGGCCTGCAATATTCCGTGTTCCTGCCCATTTTCGCGGTGGACATCCTGCATCGCGGCGCAAAAGGCTTTGGTTTGTTGATGAGCACTGCCGGAGTAGGCGCGGTGATGGGCGCGCTGTATTTTGCCGGACGCACCAGCTACAAGGGCCTCGCGCGCTGGATTGCCGCCACGGCCATGATTTGCGGCGTTTGTCTGATGCTCTTTTCGCAATCGCGCATTTTCTGGTTTTCTGCCGCGGTCCTGCTCTTCGTGGGCTTTGCCGCTACCGTGCAAATGGCCGCCACCAACACCATTGTGCAAAGCCGCGTGCCGGACGAACTTCGCGGCCGCGCAATGGCCGTTTACGCCACCATGTTTATGGGCGTGCAGCCCATCGGCTCGCTGATCGCCGGCGGCGTGGCCAAACATATCGGCGCGCCCTATACGCTTGCGATTTTCGGATCGCTGGTACTGTTCGGCGGGATTTTCTTTTTTTTCAGAATAGTTCTTCGCCTGAGCAATCAACGCGCTGCGCCGCAATCCGCTGGCTGAGACATTTACGCTTACGCTGAATTCAAGCGGTACAACCACTCCGTTTTCGCCACCTCCACCATGGCCGGCAATTTCGCAACGCCTTCCAAAATCGCATCCACCTTATTGCGGTTCGGTGACAGGCTGCACACCGGATCGGTAGCCGCCGCATCATTCACCAGCAGCATTGCCTGGCACCGGCATCCCCCAAAATCCGCAGCGCGACGCTCGCAACTCCTGCATGGCTCCTGCATCCATTCTTCGCCGCGAAATTTCTGGAATGCCGGCGACAGTTCCCAGATTTCCCGCATATTGCGATCCTTCACATTTTCAAACGCTATTCCCGGAATCACTCTTGCGGCGTGGCATGGCAATACTTCACCGGACGGTGTAATCAGCATCAACTTGCGTCCCCATCCGCCCATGCACGCTTTAGGAAATTTGGCGTAATAATCCGGCACCACATATTCAATGCGCATTTCTCCGCGCAGCCGTTCCTGCGCGCGTTTCAATATTTCCTGCGATGCATCCAGCTGCTCGCGGGTCGGCAATAAATTTTCGCGATTGGCGAACGCCCATCCGTAATACTGCACGTTCGCAAATTCCACGCGCGTCGCGCACGACGCTTCCGCAATCGCCAGCATTTCTTCCATCTGCTCCATGTTGCGCCGGTGAATCACGAAGTTCAGCGTGACCGCCACACGATGCCGGCTCAACCATTTCAGCACCCGCAGCTTCTGCGCATGCGTGGCTGTCCCGGAAATCTCGCTCGCAATTTCCGCGCGCGCACCCTGAAAGCTCAATTGCAAATGATCGAGCCCCGCCTCCACTAATTTTTCCAGCCGCGCTTCATCCAAAGGCAAACCGGACGTGATCAAGTTCACATACAACCCGGCCGCACGCGCTTCGCGAACCAACTCCACAAGATCCGGCCGCGCCAGTGGTTCGCCGCCGGTAAAATCCGCTTGCAGCACGCCTAACTGCGCGGCCTCGCGAAAAACTCTGGCCCACGCGTCGGTGGGAAGTTCATTGATGCGTTGATCGAGTTCCATGGGATTTGAGCAGTACACGCAATGCAGCGGGCACCGATGGGTCAGTTCGGCGATCAATGCCAGGGGTGTGGGAACAGCGCTATCCATATGCGTATTCGTTTAGATGCTGGCTGCGCTTGGCGTCGAGCCGCCTGAAGAGTTATCGTCCGCAATGAAGTCCAAAGCGCGCTGGTCGTTCAATAGTTCGAGGTAACCAAGAATATCGCTCTCGACCCTTTGCGGTTCAGCTTTCGCATATATTTTCTGCAGCTCGCCAATGATTTCCCGCACGGTGCGCCGCCCATCGCATCTCGCCACGATCCCCAGGCTCGGTCCGAGCAGTCGCAGCGCGCGCTCCGGCATCAACAATACGCGCGGTTGCTGCTTCGCGTCGTTCAGGCGGCAGCCCGCCGCCAATCTTGGTCGGCTGTTCAGATCGGGTGTCATATGTGCCTTCTATGGTCTTACGATTTCTCGGCCGGTTGAAAAGCCCCGGGCGGCGGCCAGCCGGGCTCCACATAAGAGAAGTACAGCGCGTCGAGTTGCGCCCACAAGATGTCGCATTTCTCGCGCAACGCGTCATAGGCCTTATCTTGCTGTTCGCGCGTTCGCGCATGTTTCAGCACCCACGCCAGCGCGAACTCCGCGTCTTCCGGCGCTTGAGTCAATCGCCCGTTGAAATAATCGAGCCCGCCCGAAAGCCACGGGTAATGCTGGCGCATGCGATCCACACGCAGTGAAATCAGCTTGTGCGAAAAAAGTTCAGTTAGCGAAGAAGCCACGCCTTCCAGCAGCGGCCGTGTGCTCACAAAATTTACATACGCTTCCACCGCAAAGCGCGTACCCGGCAAAATTCCATCGCCCTGCAGCGCCAGTTCCCGCGGGAGTCCCGTCGCTTCCAACAGCCGCAGCCATTTCTCAATGCCGCCCGGCTTCACGCCGTCGCCATCGTGATCCAGAATGCGTTTGCGCCACGCCAGCCGGAACGCCGGATCCTTGCTGCGCGCCAGAATCGCCGCATCCTTCATCGGTATGTGGCTCTGGTAATAGAAACGGTTCAGCGCCCAGGCCTGCAGTTGGCCACGCGTCAATTTCCCCTCATGCATCAGCAAATGAAACGGATGCCGGTGGTGATAACGCTCCTCGCCGATCGCGTGAAATCCCGCGATGAACTCGGCTTCCGGAAGCAATATTGTCCCCGCGCCTGAACTCACAGCTCCAGCTCCATGCCATCGTGAGCGATCTCAAATCCCGCATCCAGTACCGCGCGGTGTTCCGTACTCTGCTCATCCAGTATGGGATTCGTATTGTTGATGTGCAGCAAAATCCGCCGCCCCTTGCCGACCTTTTGATACTTCTCCAGTAGGCCCCCGGGCCCCGATAGCGGCAGGTGTCCGATCTGGCGTGCCGTCCGCTGGCTGCGGCCGGTCTCGATCAATTCGTCGTCACTCCAGAACGTGCCGTCCAAAAACGCCACGTCACAATTGTCCACCCACGATTGCCAGGCATCCGATTCCGCCGGAATGGATGGAGCATAGAAGATTTTTTTGTTTCCGTGGTGGATTACAAACCCCGAGGTCGCCTCTTCCGGCGCAAGCGTGCGCGCCAGCTCTTCGCTGACGTAATCGGGATACCGTCCGCGAAGCGGGACCGTGGTGCACAGAAATTCCGGTGCGGAACCGGGCTCTTCGTCCAGGTGGCAACCCAACCGCCCCTTGCTCGATAGCGAAACCCATTTCACCGGTGGCGCGGCCCGCTCCAATACGCGGAATATGCGATTTTCTTTCTGCAAAATCCGCTGCACCGCTGGGGTGGCGAAAACAAAAAAGCTGTGAAATTCACGCAGGTGCAGCAACCCGGCCACGCAATCCACGTCCGAGCTGGGGAGAAAAACCCCGCCAATTGGCGAAGAAGCAGCCGCGTTAGATGAGTCGGAAGAGAAGTGGCCTCTCGAATCTGCCCCTGCATCTGGCTCCGGCCGCAACTCCGGCGTGGCCAGAATCTGCGTTCGCAGGTCCGGCGAGGCGCTCAGTAAAAACCACACTTTGGAGTTGGTAGTGAAGGCCAGTTGGGTCTGGCTGCGCGCGCATCCGCTGAACTTGCCTGCTCTCAGCCGCTGGCAATTATTACATGCACAGTTCCATTGGGGGAAACCGCCCCCAGCTGCAGAGCCGAGGACTTTTACGCGCATTCCGGCACTATTAAAGCAGACCGCGTAGCGGTCATCGCTCTACAGCTCGGCGTTGGCGTAGGAGCTAATTTCGCAGTTCAGGTCGATCACTTCGTGTTGCGGTGTGGTCCATTCCATGGTGAAGCCCCCAAAATATAAAATGATTGCCCAAAAAGAATACCACGCCCGGAAAGAGAAGGGAACCATGTTAAAGAGCGGGCTGACGTGTTCTCACGAATAGAAAATTCTTGTGTTTTTTATGGCGCCCTTGTCCGAATATCCGAGCGGAAAAATAAGATTCTCCTAATCCTGCCCACTCGTCATCGGCGTCCCCAAATTGAAACGTGAAAAACGAACCACCAAGTATTGACATTCAACGTATCGGATACCACAACCAGTCGTACCTAAATTTGCAAATTTTCCGCCCTGTCAAAATCCACAACTTTTTTTAGAAACTTTTACGTTTCCGCTTGACATGTCCTGAATCCGCTTTATGATGTGGGCAAATGTGGAGTCAAGTGGTCTGCAGTAGAGAGCAGTAGGGCACCGTAGGCCACGGTAGAACGCAGTAGGGGCAACACCGCAATTCTTAATTTGGCGATAGAAAGTAGGCGTTTTGGGGGCATTTTGAGCATCCAAGACTTCCTTTTAGTGTGTCAACGCGTCGCGGTCAAGCCTCAAATCGACCGCATCGCCGTTCAGTCAAGCGGGGCAGATGAAGCTTCGGGGCAATTATCCGGCGAAGGTCGACGAGAAGGGGCGGCTGAAGATACCCGCCGTGTTTCTCGACGAGCTCAAGGAGTATGGAAACCTTTTTTATATCACCAGTCCTACGGGCGAGTCGGCGCGCATTTATCCCATGAAGGTGTGGTCGCAAATCGAAGACAAGCTCGCGGCGCTGCCGTCGCAAAATCGCGCCAAGCAAAAGTTTCTGATGAGAACGAGTTACTTCGGGCAAACGGTCGAGTTGGACGCGCAGGGAAGAGTGCTACTCCCCGCGGTACTGCGCGAATCGGCGCAAACCAAGGGCGAGGTCGACGTGTTCGGGCAAATTGATTTTCTGAACGTCATGAATCATACGCGCCTGATGGACGAGCTGAAGAACGAGCCGTACACCGAAGAAGATTATAAAACGCTGGGCGATCTGGGAGTTTAGGCCACTCAACATTAGCAACAAGCAACAACAGCACGAACAGAAGGGCAGTAGGATAGGCGGCGAGTGACTAGAACCGAGTTCCACACGCCGGTTTTGTTGGAAGAGGTCTTGGAATGGCTGGACATAAAACCGAACGGCGTTTACATCGACGCAACGCTGGGAGCCGGCGGGCATTCGGCAGCCATCGCGGAAAGACTGGCCTCGGTGTCGCAAGCGAATCGAATCGCGAGTTTGCACGCAAAGTCCTCCGCGCCGTCGGCAGGACGATTGATCAGCCTGGACCAGGACGCACTGGCATTGGATCTGGCGCGCGAGAAGCTGAAGCCCTGGGCCGATACGGTGACGCTGGTGAAGTCGCCCTTCTCGAGGATTGCGGAGGTCGCGCACGAGTTGGGGATTCCGAAGGTGGACGGGGTCTTGGCCGACTTGGGAGTTTCCAGCATGCAGCTTGACCAGTCGGCACGCGGATTTTCATTTCGCGAAGCTGGTCCGCTGGATATGCGCATGGATCTGTCTCTTATACACA
>CAXMLS010000315.1:0-2572 GCA_964194235.1 uncultured bacterium
ATACTCGCGAGCTAATCACGCTCGTAGCTCCGCACCTCACGACGTGACCGCGCACCGTTAGTGCGCCGGCGGTTTTTGCGCTGGAGCTGCCGGCGCGGCACCAGGCGCTGGCGGCGGCATCGGTGGAGGAGGCGGCGGCGCAAACTTGCCATCGTCCACCGGAACATTCTGCTTCAAATCTTCCACCTGAATTGTGAAGCGGTTGCCGGGCCGCGCCACGCTCCATCGATACGGCACCTTCACGCCATCCGCTTCGCGATAATCCGCGTAATCGATCTGCGTAGGATTTAAGCCCAGCGGACTTTGTGCGTAGCGCACCAGCCGCAGCAGCAGTCCGCTCTGCTTGTCCAGGTAAAGCCGCAGCGGAGGATGCCCCTCGCTTTCGCCTTCCACCAGAAACGTGTCGTGCCCGTCGATTTTCTCGCCGCTCTTCACGGTTATTTTCTGGTACCTGGTCTTCACGTGCGCTGCAAAATACAGGTCCGCGTCAATGCGCGCGCCTTCATTTTCCGAAGCGGACATCATGTGCGCAGGCCGCCCCGGCACTGTCTGCCAGCCGCGCGTCCCGTCAAATGAAGTCACGCTGTCACCGCCCTGCAAATGCATAAACGAAATGCGCTTGTCCGGCGCTTTGGCATACACATCCACGGGAAACGTCTGCCCACCGAAAGCGGTTAGCTTTCCTTTTTCCACCCGGCTGGTAATTTTCTGCACCGCCTCCGCGCCGCCGACGGCCGCCAGATATTTATCCAGCAATTCTTCGCCCTTCGGCAACGCGGCATATTCCGCCAGCTTCTTCCCTTCCGCGCCGTTCATGGCTTCCTCATCCTTGATCACCGGAATGCCCACCGGCATGGCCGCGCCGCGATGGCACGAGTAGCAGGTAACCTCCAACCGCCCATCGAAATTATTTTTATCGATATCGAACATCATGGTCATCATCTTGCGCGCAATCTTTTTGGGCTTCTTGTCGTCGTTGTCCATGGCCTGGTGGTCGTGGCAGAACTCGCAATCCACGCCCAGCGACGCCGCGATGAACTGCATCGCCGGAATCAACTGATCGGCGGGAATGCCCTTCAGCACCTGAATGTTTTTGAATTGTTCTTCGGCTAGTTTCTGGCCGGCTGGTTTTTGACCCGCTGCTGGCTTCCCGTTTTGTACCGCGCCGCGCATGGAGTCCGCACCAGCCGGTGACGCACCGGCCGCTCCCTGCGCTTCACCGGCCTGCGATTGTGCTCGCGCTCCACTCAACGCCAGCGCGACGCTCAGCAGAACGCCAGCAATCGTCAGCCATCCGGTCACACTATGCCGTCTCATGTTCGTCCTCTCTTCAACGTGTGAAATTATTGCCGCATGAATTCTGGGGTACGAGATTTTTTCTTAATTCAAGAATCAAGCGCCGATGGCGCCGCTCTTCGCCAACGCCGTGATGCGGTCCGCGGCGCGAAACGCCAGCGCCTCAATCGTCATGGTCGGTTGCCCGCGCCCGGAAGTCACCAGGCTGCTGCCATCGCACAAAAACAAATTCTTCATGTCGTGGGTGCGATGATCCGCGTTAATCACCGACGTTTTCGGATCGTTGCCCATGCGGCATGTGCCTAGCAAGTGCACCGCGAATTCCTGCTCGACGATCGGATTGCTCCACTTTTTCTTCGCGCCTGCCGCGTCCAGAAGTTCCAGTGCGCGGTCATTCAACCATCTGGCTACTTTCAAATCGTCGGGATGATCCTTATACGTCATACGCAAAGCCGGCAAACCCCACGCATCCTTTAGCTCGGGATCCAGCGAAAAACTGTTGTCCTCCACGGCCAGCGATGTCGCATGCGAGAACACTTCCATCGTTCGCGTAAAATTCTCGCCCAGCGCGGCCTTGAAGTCTTTTCCCCAACGCGGCGTTTCCGGCGGCAAACCCATCATCGCAAACCCAATCGGCGTGAAGTCGAAGCGAGCATCCAGGCCTCCGCCGCCGTAAAATCCCACCTTCTGCATTTCCAGCTCGTAAAAATCATGAAGTATGCGGCTGACCGCGAAGCCTTTGTAGTCGTTCAGCGGCTGCTCGAAAACACCCATGGAAATCGCCGCCGAATTGAGCATCAGATATTTGCCCACCAGACCGCTCGAATTGGCCAGGCCATTGGGAAATTGTTTGTTGGCTGAAAGCAGCAGCAACCGCGGAGTCTCCGCGCCATTCGCGCACACGATTACCGCTTTGGCCTTCTGCAGATGCACGTTCTTGTCTTTGTCAAAATACACCGCGCCAACGGCCCGGCCGCGCGCATCCGATTCGACGCGATGAACGTAAGAGTCCGGGCGAATCTCGCAGCGCCCGGTCTTCTCCGCCACGTGAATGGCGGCCGCAAGTGAACTCGACTTCGCGCCCACCTCGCAGCCAAACCCCAGGCAGAATCCGCAATTCACGCAAGCGCTTCTGCCGGCGTGCGGCTGCGAAAGTATCGCCATCGGCGCAGGAAACGGGTGCCAACCCAGTTGCCGCGCGGCGCGTTCAAAAATCACGCCGGAAGATTTCACCGGTAGCGGCGGCATGGGGTAAGGCCTGTCTCTTATACACATC
>CAXMLS010000316.1:0-4286 GCA_964194235.1 uncultured bacterium
CTCCTGGACTAAAACCTCGGCCCGGTCAGCGGAATGTTCCGGTCGGAGGCATGTTTCAGTTGAATACTTTCAGTTTCCAGAAAAACCAGCCGTAGTGGCCGACTGACAGGAAGAGGTGCGAAATCGTAATAATGTTTGATGCAAGAGCCCTGGACTGTAAAGATGCCATCAACAGGGCAGAGAAAAAGCCCCGGTCCTTTTGCCTCATTTTTGTGGTGACGCGGATTTGTCTGCCGCCCACTTAGTTGATCATCGGTTCTACATCGAAGCGACCTCTCATTACTCGCTCCGCGCTCACACACCGACGCGTTGTTTCCTTTTCGCATGATCATGGTCTTTGCGAGCGTTGCAAACTTGTTCCCGCGCAGAGACTTCCGGCACGCCAACATCCCACCAGGCATCGCCCGGAGTCCAATTGTTAGGGTCCGTGTCAATAACGATCACACTCGTCCTCTCAGCCTGTTTCGCGGTCTCAATGGCGCGTCCGAGATCTGCCAGTGACGACACGTGCTCGCTGTGAGCGCCCATCGCTTCTGCATGCTTGGCGAAGTCGACTCTGGCAATACAGCTGCTTTTGCAGTCTTTCAAAAGATTGTTGAACGACGTGTTGCCTTTGTAGTTTTGCAGTCGATTGATGACGGCGAAACCGCCATTGTCGCAAACGATGACGATGATCTTGTGCCCGGTGAACACTGACGAATAGATGTCCGAGTTCATCATGAGGTAGGAGCCATCCCCGACCATAACGAAGACATCCGCATCGGGCGTTGCCATTTTCGCCCCCCAACCGCCAGCTATCTCATAGCCCATGCAGGAAAAGCCAAACTCACAATCGAACGTTCCGACGGCCTTGATCTTCCAAATTTTCGTGAGTTCGCCGGGCAAGCCTCCTGCAGCACTGATTACCCTGTCGTTTGTATCTGCCTTCGCATTCACAGCAGCGACGACCTGCGCATAGCTGGGCAATTTATTGTTGCTTGGCTTCGTGCGTTCCGCGATAAGGGCGTTCCACTCGCCGTAAAGTTTTTGCGCGCTCTTCATCCACAATTCCGGTGCCTTGTAATCGCCAAGTGCGTCATCGAGCTCTCGCAGCACTTCGCGTGCATCACCCCCCACGCTGACGGCCAGGTGCTTACATCCGTCGAAGCGTGCTGTATTGATGCTGATCAACTTGAAATTCGCGGCCTGGAACACTGACCACGAGCCCGTAGTGAAATCCTGCAAGCGTGTTCCGATGGAGATGATGACGTCTGCTTCGCCGGCGAGCGCATTCGCAGAGGTTGAGCCGATAACGCCGATTGCACCCGCGTTTACTGCATCCTCATGGATCAATACCCCGCGCCCAGCGATGGTTTCCACAACCGGGATGTTGCGCTTCGCGGCAAACGTACTGACCTCCGACGTCGCCAGCGAATACATGACACCGCCACCGGCGATGATGAGCGGTTTCCTGGCTTCATTCAAAATCTTGGCAGCCTCGCCAACATCACGGGGGTCCGGGCGAGGTCGGCGCACTCGATGTACTCGTGGTTCGAAAAAAACCTCCGGATAATTGAAGGCCTCGGCCTGCGTGTCTTGACACAATCCGAGGAACACTGGACCGCAGTCAGCTGGGTCCAGCATCGTCGCCACAGCTTGTGGTAAGGATTGCAGGATTTGTTCCGGCCGCGTAATTCGATCCCAATAGCGTGTGACCGCTTTAAAGGCGTCATTCACGGTTATCGTCGGATTATTAAAATGCTCCACCTGTTGCAGGACGGGATCGGGTAGGCGGTTGGCGAAGGTGTCGCCGGAAAGTAGCATAACGGGTAGTCGGTTGGCGTGGGCGACTCCCGCGGCAGTAACCATATTCAGTGCGCCTGGTCCAATGGAACTGGCGCAAACCATGAATTGTCGGCGCCGCTTGGCTTTTGCAAAGGCGATCGCTGCAAGCGCCATGGATTGTTCATTCTGTCCGCGCCAGGTTGGACCATTTACCGCCGTAAATCCACTTTCCACAGGCGGCTTTACCGCGAACCAGATCGGCCGAGGCCAGCAAGTGGTGCTGTCATGGACACACATTTTTAACACCTCTATGGTCAACGAGGCACGCTTCGCGTTTTCTCGGCAGCATGCCGCCGAGACGCCGGTATCGCCGCCGGGCAGCGCCGCAGCTTCGATTGGCCTAAAGAACGTTCCCAATACGCCCCTCAGTTCCGGAATTCCTGCACTGGATAGTGATAACTTTCCGAAACTCGGTACTGCGCAATGGCGGCCACAATTCCAGGTTGCGCAAGTATGGCAGGCGCTTGACAACCTTTCCTTGGTTAGGGGAGGGCACAACTTCAAGTTCGGCTTTGAATGGAAGCGTTACACTCAGAATACCTTGGACGTCGAATCGCCACAGGGTTCTCTGGGAGTTAGCGGCAGTTTCTACGTGGGAGCCACGCCCTTCAGTGACATTGCCAACTTGTTATTGGGCAATATTACGAATTTTCATCTGAGCAGCCCGTTTGTGTTCCACGCCTACCTAAACGGAACGTCGTTATACGCGCAGGATACCTGGCGGATTAGGCCCCGGTTAACTTTGAATTATGGCGTGCGCTACGAATACTTCACGCCGTGGATCGAGCGTGACAATCACACCTCGAATTTCGACCCCGGTAACGGAGGGCAAGTAATCGTCAGTAAGAGCGGGAGCGTTTTTGACAGGGCGCTCATTCACCCCGACCGAAACAATTTTTCGCCCCGGCTCGGCTTTGCCTATAAGGCTACGGGGCGAGTAGCAATTCGAGGAGGGGCCGGCGTTTTCTATCAAGCGTTCGATCGTGTAGGTAGTGAAAATCTGATCCAATTGAACCCTCCGCAATTTTTAGATCAGAACCTCGGTGTTGGCCCGAATCAACCACCCGTCTTCTTCCTGCGGGACGGCTATCCAGCGATTCCAACACCGAGCATAACGGACCCAAATTTCCTAAGTCAGATCCAGTTTCGCGCAATTGACCAAAACGCTCGAACACCCTACGTGGAGCAATGGAGCCTGGGCACGGAATTTGATCTCGGCCACGATATGGTCTTTGAGGTTTCCGGGGTAGGAAACTACGCCCACAAGATCCGTAAGCTGCGCAACCTGAATCAGGGCATCCTGACAAAGGTCGGGGACCCAAGCAGCGCAGTTTTCCCGTACCAAGCGAACTTTGGTAACGGCTTCATCGAGTACACCGGGGACAATGGAGACACCAACTTTCATGCCTTGGAAGCCCGGTTCGAGAAGAGGTATTCGCATGGTCTGACCGTGCTGGCTTCCTACACTTACAGCAAGGTATTGGGAGATGTGCTGGACAACCTCTCGTCAGGTGGCAGCGGTAACGTTCAGGTCTTCCCTCAGAATGCATATAACAATCGGGCGGACTACGGTCCCTTGGCTTTTGACCAGCGGCACCGTTTTGTGTTGAGCTACGTCTACGATTTGCCCTTCGGGAAAGGCAAACGCTGGATGAAAGGCGGCAATGCTTTCACTTACGTGCTGGGCAATTGGCAACTAAACGGAATAACCACCTTTAACTCCGGATCAGCGCTCACTGGCAGAGGCCATAATAGCTCTGGCACGGCTCCGAACGGCGGAGTAACGTCTCGCGCCAACTGTCTCGGGCCGGTGAAAACTGGCGGGAGCCTCGACCACTGGTTCAGCACTGAATCATTTGGCCAACCAGCCGACGGCACCTTCGGAAACTGCGGTCCGGGTACCTTCTACGGACCTGGTCTCAACAACTGGGACATGTCATTATTCAAGAAGTTCCCGGTAGGAGAGAGTCGCTACTTCGAGTTTCGCAGCGAGTTCTTCAATGCTTGGAATCATCCACAATTCGAACCACCCAACACCCGGGTTTTCTCCGGAGGCTTCGGGCATATAACTGGTCTGGCGATTGATGCGCGCCAAATTCAGTTTGCCCTTAAGTTCATCTTCTAGCAGGGCACCCGCTGCCTAGCAGGGCGGCCCTTTATCGCGACGTAAGTCCCTCGGGAGAGTTACAAGCGAGGAAGAGATCGTTTTCTTTAACGAGGCTAATCATGGCGCGCTATCTATTCGCAGGATTGTGTTTGTTACTTGCCAGTGGCCTACACGCCCAGACCCCGTACGATTCTTCCGTTAATGTTTCACTAGAGACACACGAACTGCCGATTAATCGAGGCTCGACGGCCGTTTGGCAAAGCCTGAAAAAGCTGCACACCCGGGCCAGTCTGATTATGGTGACTGCGCATCCGGACGACGAAGATGGCGGGATGCTGACCTACGAATCTCGAGG
>CAXMLS010000317.1:0-10391 GCA_964194235.1 uncultured bacterium
AGATGTGTATAAGAGACAGCGTGTACCCTAAGCGTTTCGCAAGATCGATGCACCGCCGCGTTTCCGTTAACGTGCCGATCTGGTTCAGCTTGATGAGAATCGAATTGGCTATTTTCTTGCTCGCGCCTTCCGTCAAGATCTTCGTGTTGGTCACAAAAATATCGTCGCCCACGAGCTGGATCTTCTTTCCCAGCTTCGCCGTCAGCGTGGCCCAACCGCTCCAGTCGTCTTCCGCCAGCCCGTCTTCGAGCGACAGTATCGCCGGGTAACGCTCGATCCATTCCTCCCAGAGTTCCACCATTTCGTCCGAGCTTTTGCGGGCGCCGTTCGATTTGCGAAACACGTAGGTCCCGTTTTCGTAGAACTCGCTCGCCGCCGGATCGAGATGGATCGCGATTTCATCACCCGTCTTATACCCGGCCTTGTGAATCGCCGCCAACAGTAATTCCATGGCTTCGACGTTTGACCGCAATTTCGGCGCAAAGCCTCCTTCGTCGCCTACGGCGGTCGAATAACCCGATGCATGCAGTAGCTCGCGCAGCGCATGAAAGGTTTCCACACCTGCTCGCATCGCTTCGGCAAACGTTGGCGCTCCCACGGGCGCAACCATGAATTCCTGAAAATCCACGTTGTTATCCGCGTGGCGTCCACCGTTCAGCACGTTCATCATGGGCACGGGCAAGATGTACGTTTCGCGTTCCTCGAGATACGCGTAGAACGGCACTCCCTTCTCCCGCGCCAGGGCATGAGCGACGGCAAGCGACACACCAAGGATTGCGTTTGCGCCCAGCTTCGCTTTGTTGGGCGTCCCGTCCAGGTCAACAAGTGAATCGTCAAGCGTCTCCTGCTGCACCAAGTCCAACCGCTTTGCAAATGGCCCGATTACGTCCCGTACATTCGCCACCGCCTTGCGAACTCCCTTTCCGCCGTACCTTGCCTTATCGGCGTCACGCAGTTCTACCGCTTCACGTTTCCCCGTCGAAGCGCCGGACGGAATCTTGGCAATCCCTACCGCGCCGCTCTCGAGCGTCGCCATCACCTGGATCGTGGGATTTCCTCGTGAGTCCAGAATTTCTAGTGCATCAAGCTCCTTGATTTTTGACATGGATCCTCTTCGTATTCGATTTAGGAACCGTTCCCGTTTCTAGAACACGAATCAAAAACTCTTGCACTTCACTCGAAACAGGCATGGAGCGCACACGCGCGGAGGTTCTCGCGACCTGATACTCATAGCTGTGCAGAACCACCGAACCGTTTTCCCAAATCGCGTAGTTCGCGCGTGGGCTGCCCATTTTCGGCTGCCCAATGCTTCCGGGGTTCAAAATCGATTGCTCCCCCAATTGCAAATAGAATTGATTGTGCGTGTGACCGACAAACAGAAAGTCGCTGCCTGCCAAAGAGACTTCTCTCGCCCAAGCACGGCTCTCTGCCGCGCAATACGTGTAAAGGGGATCGGAAGGCACCGCGTGGCAAAGATAGAATGTCCATCGCCCCCGCCGTGCCCAATGAAAGTGGGGAAGATCTGCAAGATATCCCTTGTGGTCCTCGGTTAACACGGATGCTGTGTATTTCTGGACTTCCTGGGCTGCTCGTCCAAACACTGCCGAACACCGCGGGTCACGGTTGAAAGCTACCGCGTCGTCGTGGTTGCCTCGAACGACCAGAGAGGCCTTCTCCTGTATAAACTCGATCACCTCAGCCGGCTGAGGCCCGAAATTCACCAGGTCTCCAAGAACCCACAATTCGTCGTAATCATCAGGGAGCGCTTTCAGCGCATCAAAATTCCCATGAATGTCGGAAATGATCACGATCTTGGAATGATCGCGGCGCTCCCGTCTATTTTGGGTGCTGGCCGCTTCCCCATTTTTTATTTTCTTTCCCGAAGTCCACATCGCTCTCTCTCGTTTCTCACTTTTTGAGCACACTCAATATTTTGACGATCCTGCTTCCCCTCCTGCACGTGCGTGTCGGGGAGACCACCCGTGCGCAATAGCGTCACGAGATCTTGCCGAACTCCCAACGCAACCGGCATCGCGTTTACTCTTGCGACCGTCGCGTCCACTGCATAAGCGGTCGAACGCAGGCTTACGTTCCCGTCTTCCCACACCGCATAACACGCCAATGCACTGCGATTGTTCGGCTGCCCAAGGCTTCCCGGGTTTACCACCAGACAATTCCCAAACTGTTTCACGAAGGGCCTGTGCGTGTGGCCGACCAGAAGAATGTCGGCGGGAATTCCATCGCATTCGTCATGCCACAGTTCGGAATCTGGCGGCGCGTATCCGAACAACGGATTCGAAGGAATCGCGTGACAGAGCCAGAATCGTTTCCGATCGATTTGCAACTGAAGCTGCAGCGGAAGATCGCGCAGATACTCGGCGTCGACCGTTTTCAGTTGGTCCTCCGTAAATTGGCTCATCCCTGCTGCCAACTCGCGAAAACGCCCATGGCATTGAGGATCGGTTCCAAACGCGATCACGTGGTCATGATTTCCTCGCATCACTTGGTTGGCTTGGTTGTGCACGTAATCCACGACTTCTGCGGGATTCGGCCCGTAATTGACCAAGTCACCGAGAATCCACAACTGATCGTATTCGCGCGGGAGCGCCGCGAGTGCTTCCCAGTTCGCATGCAGGTCGGACGCGATAACAATCCTCACGACGTGGTCACCTCGGTCCTAGCTCGAGATCCTCATCCAGCGCCTTGAGCAACAGAAAGCGGTCGCTCACCACACTAACCAGAATTCCCATCTCACGTCCGTGCTTTTCGAATGGCTCTTTCTGCTCATGCCCGCGTTGTCCATTTCGGATGGTGTTCCCCCTATTCGCATTTTGCCTAAGCCACTCCCATGTCCGCTTCCGCGGACGAAAATAAATCTGCGTCATTGCACGATCAACACTGGACAATGCGCGTACCGCAGAACTTTTTCAGACGTCGAACCAACAAGCATCCGCTCAAACCGCGAGGCGCCCCGGCGACCCAACACGATCAAATCCGCTTTTTCCGTTTCGGCTCGATGCACGAGCTGTTCTACGGGATGACCCACGATTACTGCAGTCTCTAAATTCACATCCAGTTCAAGTGCGCGAGCTGCGATTTGCTTGAAGTCCTGCTCGAAATGTTCCTTTGCATTCTCGAGAATGCCAGCGGTCTCCACGCGCGTCGGAGGTTCAGAAGGACGCGCCACAGAGAGGACTAGCAATTTCGCATCTTCCGACCGAGCTAAGCCAAATGCGATCTCCAACGCCTTTTGCGACGATTTGGAACCGTCGTACCCCACCACGATCTTGTGAAAGGGCGAACTATGTCTTCTACCGGGCATGTTTTCCTCCGTTTAGTCCCCATTCGTAGCGCTGGGGATACTGACAACTTGATCGGTGCCTACGCTGTCCTCTTTTTGCGGGAGGAGATGTTTGGGCAGGAACCAAGCATTTGCAACCATCGTCGGCACCACTGCACTCCCGATGACTGTCGCCACGATGTAGGAATACTGTGCGTCATTGATGATTCCGTGACTCAATCCGAAAAGCGCAGAAATCGTACCGAACGTCAGACCTGTTGACATCATTAGCGTGTAATACAGGCCTTCGTTGCGGGCATACTTGAAACTCTTCACCGTGGGAAAGAGCGGAATGAACTTCGCGAGCATCTTGGCCGCAAATAGAATTACGAAGACGAGAGGCGCTGCGACAAGCGCTGGCACCGACACAAACGAGCCCGCGCGGATAAAGTAAAATGGCGTTAGCAGTCCGAACGTCAACGTCCTCAGCCGACGAACTAGTGCATGGTCCTTGCCTACCGTTCCTGCGAGAACCATTCCGATCAAATACGCCGGCAAAACCGCTTCACTGCCCGCCCAAACTGCCAGGCCGCCAAGTGCGAATAGTAAGAATAAAAGATATTTTGCCTCAAGCTCGGAAACACGCCCGCCGTACATCCGGAAAAATCGCGGGGTCAGAAACGGCAGAATGATGAACGCAACTATGCTGACGCCGATGAAAATCAGCGTCTTCATGGTGAATGGAGCGAAAATGATTCCCAGCGCGATCACCGTGCCAAGGTCGTTCACAAAACACGCTGCGAGAATGGCTTTGCCAAATTCCGTGGTGTTGAAACCCAGCTCCAGCATCACCGCGTACACGACGGCCACGGATGTCGTAGACAAGGCCACGCCCACCAGCAAACTTGCAGGCGTTGACCAATGCAAAAGGTAGTGCGCGACAGCGGCGCAACCCAGGAACGGGCCGAAGAATCCCACCAGCCCGATGACCAGCGCCTCCTTCCATTTCAGACGGAACACCGTTGGATCGAGTTCTGCACCCGCGAGAAACGTCAAGACAATGGCTCCCGCACCCGCAAGGAACGAAATCCACGGAGCTCCGCCACCCACTCCCGTCTTGACGATGAACACCCCGACGATAAGTTGCGCAACGGTCCCCACGACGATCTCCGTCAGCGCGGTGGAGATCTTGAACCATATGCCCAGTAACGTCGCGAGCAGAGCAAGACCAACCCATAACGCAGCCAGGAGCCAGACGTTTTCCATGGCGTACCTCATCCTCAGTTGTCTGGATTTTTGCCGGTTGACATGACTCCGCGACAAGAATCCTTGTCAGGAGTCATCATCTGTCCCGGCATGTGATCGTGGGACAGCGGTTATAGGCGAACTCCTTCGCCAACAGAAATTCTAACACTAACAATGGGTAAGTCAATGCGCCGAAAAAGCCGGCTGCCCATCGGCAAAACTGTGCCCTCAAACATTGCGAAAACCAAAACCACCGCCGTCCGGGGACGGTATGCCATGCGACCAGACTCAAAGGAAATTGATTGATGCGGCTTGCCGGGACAGACTGCCTACTCTTCCTTCTGTTTCCGCGAAAGCGGTATCGCTAGCGCAATACCGTAGCTATGTGACGCCCTGTCAAACACCGGATGCACGGAAGAGCTGATGCTGTCCCAGTATTGATCCGATCGGTGCCTCTCCACATACCCGCCCACCAGATAGCCGAACGTCGTGCCGACGATGACATCACTTGGAAAATGGTCTCGCGACAACACGCGCGCAGCACTGACCGTCGAGGCCGCGCCATAGCACAAGACCTGCAGCCACCGTTTGTCGCCGAACTCGGAAGAAACAATTCTCGCCAGCGCCCAAGCAGCGGCTGCATGATTGGAGGGCATCGATGAATCCCAATGGTAGGAACGGGTTCCATGCGGCCAAAATTTTCCGCCGCCATCACCTTGAAATGGACGATCTCGGTTCGTCACGAGCTTCAAACCCTCCGTCAGAATGGCTGCATCCACTACTGCTTCTGCACCGAGAAGACCCGCGTGTTTCACCCTCGGACTCTTCGTAACACTACCGATAAGATACATGGCGCCAGCTGCGCCGAAAGAGACATAAGGAGCGCTGAGCCGTGACACCTGATGGCCGAAATTCACGGCGCGCTCGGGAGAACCGTACTGCTGCATCGTTGCACCGTCATAGTGGATCGAGGCCCCGACTGCCCCGGCAAACGGCAACAGCCAGAGCATGTCCTGTGAGTGTAGCCGCAGAGGGCTCGTCCAGATACCTGCCTGGTCCACTGCCACATTCACCAAGCATTTGTCGAACCGCTCAGGCGAACAATCTGCATGCGAGCCTTGCGACGACGGAACCCCTTCTCCCGCGCTACTGTCGGAGACGTCCTCCAGCGTGCTTCCCCGCTCTTGACTACGCGCCGAACAGCTCACAAAAAGAAGTATCAGTAGCGAATGCAGAAATACGGAATGCCATCTTGAAAAACTCAAGCAGTCCTCCCACAAACCCAGGAATGCGAAATTTGCAACTTTCTTGATTTGGCTGTGTGTACCGGCTGCCCAGCCATAAAGCGCACTAGAGGTCATCAGCTGCTAGGATTGGTGAGAGCAGCGGTTAGCGGTGAACCCCTTCACCGTGGAGCACGTCTTTAGTACATCAAGGCACACCCACAAGTCAAACAGAGCGTTCCGTGGCGGAGCGAACCATCTTTGTAACAAAATACATGTTAAAACTTGGGCGTAGGCATTGATTGTTTCGCCGAGGTACCGGATACTTGAACCGATTCGGTGTTGGAGTTCCACCGTTAACCGCCCCATCCGGGGAAGATGACTCCTACAAGAGAGATCTCTCTTGCTGGGAGTGTTATCTGAATCGGTTCTCTATCGCTTACAGAAAACCCTCTATTTATAGCCTCCCAATGGCCGCATGTCTCCGCGTACTGCTTTGCGGAAAAATCATTCGCGGGTGTCTATTTCGGAAGAATGTGCAGTCCACACAAGAACCATGACTTTCCACAGCATATTGACCGAAGGACCTGACGACGGTGGGAGAGGAGAGGAACTCGAAGAGCCTGCTTTTTTTGGTGATTTGAATCTCGATCAAATCATCGACGCCATCACCGCTGACTGGAAGGACCACAACCTCGCACCGTTCTACTACACCCGACTACATGATCTCGGCGCGATCGCCTATCGTCAGGAGGTCATGCAGGATCTCGAAGACAAAGTGCTGATGGAAGCTGTCAAGCTGTTTTCCGGAAAGATGCGTGCGATGCGCGGGCGTCTCGATGAGGTGAAGAAGTTGGACTACTACAAGTACGCGAAGGAGCGATGTTTTGCGGGCGCGGTCGAAATCTATTGCGAAGCCGTCGAGCATCTCGCGCGAACTCTCTCTGCGCGCAACGTAAAGTCGCGAGGCTTGCGCGCCCTCCGCGAGCATCTGACGGAATATCTTGCCTCCCTTTCCTTCCGCAATCTCGCAACGGAGACCGAAAAACTGAAGTCGGACCTCGCCGCCATCCGGTACGCCCTGCTCATCAAAGATGGCTGCGTCACGGTTCGCCACTATGACCCAGAGACCAACTACAGCGCCGCAGTCGAAGAGACGTTTGAGAGGTTCAAGCACGGAGAGACGAACAACTATTGGATCGAGGCACGGAAATGGACCGGCATGAACCACATCGAAGCACAGGTACAGGAGCGGGTGGCACTCCTGCATCCCGATACGTTTCGCGCCCTCGACAACTTTTGTGCCGCGCATGCCGAGTATCTCGACGAAAAGATTTCGCGGTTCGACCGGGAGATCCAGTTCTACGTTGCCTATCTCACGTACATCGAAAAATTCCGACGCGTCGGCCTGAACTTCTGTCAACCGCAGCTCTCCCAAACGTCAAAGGAAGTCAACTGCCGTGAGGCCTTCGACCTCGCGCTGGCGGGCAAGCTCATCCATGAAAAGGCTGGTATTGTCCGCAACGATTTCTTTCTGAGCGGCCCGGAGCGCGTTTTCGTGGTTTCCGGTCCGAACCAGGGCGGCAAGACGACCTTCGCTCGCATGTTCGGCCAATTGCATTATCTGGCCGCTCTGGGCTGCCCGGTCCCGGGTTTGGACGCTCGGCTCTTCCTCTTCGATCGCCTCTTTACGCACTTTGAACGGGAAGAGGACATTACAAGTCTCCGGGGCAAGCTCCTGGATGACCTGGTTCGCATCCGCCGGATACTTGACGAGGCGACTCCGAACAGCCTCATCGTCATGAACGAGATCTTCTCGTCGACGACGCTCCAGGACGCGGTTTATTTGAGCAAAAAGGTGATGGCGAGAATGTCCGCGTTGGACCTTCTGGCCGTCTGCGTCACCTTCCTGGATGAATTGGCGTCCTTCAACGACAAAACGGTCAGCGTCGTCAGCATGGTCTATCCGGACAATCCGGCGGTTCGCACTTACAAATTGGAACGAAGATCCGCCGATGGACTGGCGTATGCGCTTGCCATCGCCGAGAAGTATCGGGTGACGTACGACTCGCTCAGGGAGCGCATCAGCGTATGAGAGCGCGTCTGATGCATCGGAATCGGGATTTCGATCTGCAAGCGGAATTACCGTGGAACGAGCTGGCTCTCACGCAGGATCTCGAGCTGGATACTCTGTTGCACGCCATGGCAAGGGAGGATGAGTTTCTTTTCTACGTGGCACGGAAGACGCTTCTCTCCAGTTTGGGCAACGATGTGGACACGATCCGGTATCGCCAGGAGATCGTTAAAGATTGTTTGAAAAACCCGTCGGTCGTCAGAGGACTCTACGATCTGGCGGTGGAGGCGATCGAACGAACTCGCAAGCACGGCTGGGGGTTATCCAGCCACTACCCATCCTCGATGTTGTACAGTTCTATCGAATTGCTGGAATCGTTGTTGGGCGTGCTAAGGAAACTGCGGAGCATCGCCGAAGACGAGGCCAGCCGAATCGACTCCGAGGGCTTTACCGCGCTGTTCGCGATACTCCGTAAAGAACTCGGCGATGAGTATTTGGAGAGTATCCGGAATTTTCTGACAGGATTGAAATTCCGTGACGGCGTCTTGCTAAGCGTTGAGCTGGGCGAGTGGAACGAAAGCACCAACTACGTGCTGCGTCAAGCCCGCGGCCAGAATCCGAACTGGATCCAGCGCATCCTTGGCAAGGGGCCCCTTGGCTACACTTTCTGTCTGGCTGACCGCGACGAAGCCGGGGCTCGGATCCTGTCAGGCATGCGCCACCGGGGGATCAGCCGAGTTGCGATTGCGCTCGCCCAATCCGCTGATCACGTCCTGAGCTTTTTTAAGATGCTGCGAACCGACTTGGCCTTCTATGTCGGCTGCCTGAATCTGCACAGCCGATTGGCGGCTAAAGACGAGCCGTTGTGTTTCCCCACCCCGATGCCCGCTGGCGAACGCACGCACCGATTCCACAGGCTTTACGATGTTTGCCTGTCGCTCCACATAGAGAGCAGAGTCGTGGGCAATGTGGCGGACGCCGACGGCAAGAGCCTAATCATCGTCACCGGAGCCAACCAGGGCGGAAAGTCGAGCTTCCTGCGCAGCATCGGTCTGGCACAGGTAATGATGCAATCCGGTATGTTCGTCGGGGCCGAAAACTTTCAGGCCGAACTCTGCCCTGCTTTGTTTACTCACTACAAGCGCGAAGAGGACGCGACGATGAGGAGTGGGAAACTCGATGAGGAGCTCGCGAGAATGAGCGAGATCGTCGACCACCTGGCGCCGAATTCGATGATGCTCTTCAACGAATCATTTGCCGCGACAAACGAACGGGAGGGATCGGAGATCGCCAAACAGGTCATCAGTGCCCTACTGGAGAAGCGCATCAAGGTCTTTTACGTTACGCATCTGTACGAATTCGCGCGTGGCTTCTTCGACAGAAAGATCGAGGATGCCATTTTCTTGCGGGCCGAACGAAGGGCCGATGGGATGCGAACGTTCCGGCTGCTCGAAGGCGAGCCACTAGAAACCGGTTATGGGGAAGACTTGTATCGCGAAATATTTAATTCAAACGGGAATTCCAGAACGGACCATCTACCAACGCGGGTTCAGCCGTTGCGGAATAGGTCGTCCCGTTCAACCGTCGAGAAAAAATCCGTTCGTGCCCTCGGAGGAACGCGGGAATGAAGGTTATTGAGTACATCGAAAGCCGCCGTGACCATAATCTCGACGAACTAAAAGATTTCCTGCGCATTCCGAGCATCAGCACCCAGCGAGAACATAACCCGGATATCGAACTGGCCGCCAGTTGGGTCGCTGAATGCTTACGAGCAGCAAGCATGAAAAATATCCAACTCATGCGGACGAAACTCCACCCAATCGTCTACGCGGAGTCCCCTCACGTACCCGGAAAGCCCACCGTTCTTGTCTATGGCCACTACGACGTGCAGCCCGCAGAGCCTCTTGAGCTTTGGACTTCGCCTCCGTTCGAGCCAGTTGTCCGCGAAGGCAACCTGTATGGCCGAGGAACTGCCGACGACAAGGGCCAGGTGCACATCCACTTGAAGGCACTCGAAGCCCTGCGGCACACGCACGGCACCTGCCGGTGAATGTAAAAGTCATGATCGAAGGCGAAGAAGAAGTGGGCAGCACCAACCTATGGGACTTCGTGGACGGCCATCGCGGAATGCTGAAAGCGGATGCTCTCGTGATCTCCGATACCAGCATGCTAGCGCGCGGCGTTCCGTCCATCACTTACGGCTTGCGCGGATTGAACTACTATCAAGTCGAGATTATCGGACCGTCGAAGGATTTGCATTCAGGTGTCTTCGGCGGTGCTGTTCCGAATCCTCTAACGATTCTTTGCGAAACGATCGCCAGGCTGCATGATAAGTATTTTCGCGTCGCCATCCCTCATTTCTACGATGACGTTGCGCGACTCTCTGCGGCAGAGCGCAAAGCCATCAAATCTCTACCGTGGAAGGAAGACGATTTCCGCACGATGGTGGGAGCACCAAACCTGTGCGGAGAAAAGGGATTCTCCATTCTTGAGCAATTGTGGTGTCGACCCACGCTGGAGATCAACGGCATCTGGGGCGGCTATATGGGACCTGTCTCTTATACACATC
>CAXMLS010000318.1:0-2461 GCA_964194235.1 uncultured bacterium
TTCGACCGAATTGCTTCGGTCCTCCAATCAGAAGCATACTCGCCACCGACTCGGAGCCTTCGTTCTTATCCAATCAACCCTTCGGTTTCAAGGGTGCGCGTTCTTTCCTTCTATTAGCCTGTCTCGTTCCCACTCGTTATCGGCGTCGCTAAACAACCGATACCGTTACCATCAAGACGAACTACACTAATGCCCTGATTCTCCCCGCATTGAAAAAGTGGTCTATTCCGAATACTGCCCGGCACGCATCCCCACTGCCTGCCGATTGGTGTAATGAAGTTGCGTGCTGTAGTGGTGTAATGAAGTTTCGTAAATCCTGCAAGCGTCCCCCCGCTTGCGATTCAGAAGGAGGCTCCAATGTCCGATGTGTACTCACACCAGCTAGACGTGCCTCGCCGAGGCGGAGTGCCCTGGGTTTTTCCTGCCATCTTGGCCCTGAGCCTTCTGGCAATTGCGAGCGTAGGTTACGCCTGGAGTTCAAACGTTCGCACCAAACGGTCCGCGACCGCGGATTACGCGTCCCTCGAGCAACGCCTCTCGGAAAATCAGGAGCGTCTGTCGCAGGCTGAAGATACCAACGCGCAACTCCGCGGCCAGTTGAACGTAATCGCCCAGCGCCTGCAACTCACTCCCGTCGAGCAGGCCGAAGCCCGCCGTCTCGCCGGCGAGTTCCGCCGCATGAACGGCCAGCAACTGGCCCAACTTGACGCCGGCCTGCGCGGCGAACTGAACACCAAGGCCAATGGCAGTGACCTCAAGGAAGTCAGCAACAGGTCCGCCAGCGCGGTTGCCGACGTCCGCACGGACATCAACAACGCGAAAAGCGAATTGCAAGCCACCTTGAACGAGATGAACAAGCTGGTCGCCCGCAATCAACATGAGATCGCCATGCTTCGCTCGCTGGGCCAGCGTACCGATTACGACTTCGTGCTGGACGGGAAAACCGCGGAAAAAACCGTGGCCGGCGTCACCATCCAGCTGAAAGATTCCAACGTGAAGAAAAACGAGTTTACCGTGACGCTTGCGTTCGGCAAGACCCGCGTGGTGAAGAAGAATGGCTTGCTCGGCGAGCCGATTTATTTCTACATGCCGGGCGAAACCGCGCCTCGGGAGCTGGTCGTGAACCAGGTGGAAAAGCATCGCGTGGCAGGCCGCCTCACCGTGCTTAAGTCCCCTGTCCCGCCCACCACCGCTGCGTCCGTTCCGGCGAGCGCCGCCGCACCCAAGTAGTCACCGTAGCTAATATGCCCGAGTCCCAACAAAGTACCGCACCCAATCGCCGCGTCCATGCCAGGCTGGATGATGTGTTGGCCAGCCTCGTCGAATTAGGCCCGGAGAGAAGCGGCATCATTCTCAATATCGGAGAAGGAGGTATGGCCGTATTTTCCGCGGAGAATCTGGACGGAAATTATTTTCGAGATATCCGATTTCAAGTGCCGGAATCCGAGGAATGGATTGCAACCAGCGGAGAAATCGCCTGGATGAGTAAGTCCAAGAGACAAGCCGGGATACGATTTAATGGTTTGAGCGAAACGGCTCGAAATCAACTAAGAGCAGGCATTTCCCTTGCGACGACTCGGGCCAGTCGCTTCTCTGCAAACGCGGGCACGCAGAGGGGTGATGAAACTGCCCACGGAAAATATAAAGTTCCCCGGCAGTCCCCCGAAATATTACCTGAACAAAATGGCACGAGCGCGGCAGACGGCGCAGAAGAACTGGCTGCCATGTCTGCTGCATCGCCAGCCGTCGATGCCTCCCGGCCTGATCCTTCCCAATCTCGGCAGGTTTCCACTGAACATTCTGGCCTGGAAGAATTCCATGAACGTGCATCCTCGCAGCAGTCAGACGCGCGCGAACCGGCGATGGATTTCTCTTTATCCGGAACTTGGCCGCACATCGAACCAACCGAACAAGCGCTGTCATCGAGTGAATCAAAAAATAATACGAACACGCAGGTCCTCGACTTGCCAGAGAGAACGCATCAGGAAATCCCCGACTGGGTATCCGCTGGTTTACCCTCAGTCCAGCTTCCCCTGCAGAAAATTTCTCCCGCGGAGCTGTTGCCTCCCCACTCGCTCTCCTATGAACTGGCGACGCAGCCAACTTATGCGCAACCGCGAATGTGGAATCGCTACGATACCGGCTATCACAACTGGGTTGCGGTCACCGCCGTCGCGTTTCTAGCCGCCCTCATGGCGTTCCTCTTTGGCTGGATCATCGGCGACCCCAGCACGCTAAATCTCGGCCGTTAGCGCACCTTTCGTTTCTCTCCATACGTTAACGATAAAATCCGCTCATTAATCTCAAACCCATGCCAAAAGCAACCACTGTCATTCCGACCGGAGCAGGCCGACGCATCTTCCTCTTCTTCGCTCAAGCTTGCCCGCTGAGGCGGGCGAAGAAGTCGGCCTGCGCAGTTGGCCCGCCTGGGTGGGTAGAGCCTGCTCGCCGAGGCGAGGAA
>CAXMLS010000319.1:0-1572 GCA_964194235.1 uncultured bacterium
GATCCAAGGCTTGCGGTTGGCATAGATCTGAGCGCCGAGGAAAAAAGAAAGCAGCGCCAGGGAATAGATCCAGCGGTTGAAATACGTTTCGAGGGAACTGACTGGTCCCGCGTGCCAAATTGCCGGGCTAAGAAAATGCAATGCGTAAAGACCCCAGCCGATGGTCCAGACGAGCAGATAGGTTTGACGTTTGATGCCGTAAATGTAGGCGAAGAAACCGGCCACCAGAGAAGTGGCCGCCAGCAAGGCCAGCGCGATGAAATTTTGGTATATCAAGGTTACGTTCGCTTAATCGCTCGGGCGTTTGTTCAGGTCAGCGCCTGCGACACCCGTTCCAAACAAGGACACGGCACGGAATTGCGCGTCGCATTCGGGACAAGGATGCGGCGCCGGTCTCCGGTATTACACAAAACAAAGTACCTGCGATTATGGAACATCGGATTTTATAGATGCAAACGTACCTAAGTACTGGTAGCTAAAAGATAACGGAACGGTCATGCGTTTGTCTGGTGGGTCGAAAGAACCAAGGCAATAGCGCGCGAAACTGGCGCAGAAACGTGAGTCGGCGGGCCAGCATTTCAGGTAAAACGCGGACTTCGGCGACGCACTTCGGCGCGCGCCGGAAGAGCGCCGGGGTGGCGTGCCCAGGGAATCAACTTTGTGATAGGCTCTGGCCATCGTCGGGTACAAAGCCTCTTTACCCTGGTTATAGATGGTCGGCGCAGATTCCATTACTCGACAGATTCTTCGCCGATAAAGGAGAAGTCTCATGAACGCATTTCGCTTGGCAATTTGTTCCTGTGCTATTTCGGCGGCGGGGATGTTCATGGCGTCGTGCGGGCCAGAGGCGTATCACGAAAAAGAAGAACGCTACGTGTTCGTTACCGCCAACGTGAATCTGCCGTATTGGCAGGAAGCGCAGGCAGGCTTCCAGGATGCCGCGAAAGGACTTGGGGTGAAATTTGAGTTTGCGGGCCCAGAGACATTTTCGCCGGAGCAGGAACTCGCAGCGTTTCAAAAGGCGATTGACGGGAAACCATCGGGAATATTGCTGTCCGCTTCGCGAGTGGACATGTTCAAAAGCGCGATCGACGGAGCCATCGCGCAGAAAATTCCGGTCATCTGCATCGATTCCGATGCGCCGAACTCGCGACGCTTGATGTTTATCGGCACAGATAATTATCGTGCGGGGATGGAGAGCGGCAGGCGCATGGGAGAAATCCTGAAGGGCAAAGGAAACGTGGTGATTGTGTCCATCCCCGGGCAGTTTAATCTGGACGAGCGGGTGCGCGGCGTGAATGACGCGTTGAAAAAGTTTTCGGTGAAAGTGATTCAGACCATCGACGACAAGGGCGACCCGCGCATCGCGAACGATCAGATATCCGCAATATTGGCAGTCAAGAATACGAAGGATAAAATCGACGGCATTATTTGCCTTGAGGCTTCCGGTGGATCGGGTGCGGCCGAAGCGCTGCATCGTTTAGATCAATCGGGGAAAATTCCGATAGTCGCATTCGATAAGGATCCTGAAACGCTGGATTTTGTGCAGAAAGGCGTTATCGCCGCGACCAT
>CAXMLS010000320.1:0-4193 GCA_964194235.1 uncultured bacterium
ATGTGTATAAGAGACAGGTTGTAGGATGCTAAACGTGTTCAAAAAGGAGAAGAGCATGTCCCAGTCCGTACTGTGATTGGTGGCTTTTTCGCTGTTGCTGCCTGGCTTCAGCGTTTGCGAAACACTTTTCGTGCACGCCGATGATTCCAAGGGTAAAGAAATAGTTCTGAGAGCGTCGGACATCACCGCAGCTTCCACCGCAGGCACTTACCGCCTGTATGCAGGGCGAGATTACGTGGAATTTCGCGGCGCTAAATAACCCTGGAGTGACGGCGAGCGAAGTTTTGAGTGGATGATTTTTTGACGTTGAGCTTCATCACGGCGATTCACACCGAGGTCTTATGCATTTTCCATCTGGATCACTGATCGCGGCATCTGTGTTGCTCGTTTCACTGCAAACGCGCGAAAGCCCGGTTCCCCCAGCCGATAGGGGCGCGCTGGTGGTCGTGAATCAGGCCGAACACACTGTGTCACTGGTGAATCCCGAAGAGCGCCGCAGATTCGCCACCATCGTTGTCGGCGTGAACGGCCACGAAGCCGCAGTTTCACCCGACGCGCGATTCGTGTACGTTCCGATTTATGGAAACGCCGGAGTGGGCAAGCCCGGCACCGATGGGGCTACGATCGATGTGATCGATATTGGCGAACGCCGCCTGGCTTCCTCCATCGAACTGGGCAAAGCCGTGCGCCCTCATTCCGCACATTTCGGAGCGGATGGACTTCTTTACGTAAGCGGCGAGTTAAGCAACGCGATTGAAATTATCGATCCCGCGGCGCGCAAAGTAATCGGCGAAATTCCCACGGGACAGCCGCAGTCGCACATGCTGGTGCTTTCGCCGGACGGACAGCGTGCGTACACGTCCAACGTAAGCGCGGGAAATATCAGCGTTCTGGATGTTCCTGCGCGCAAACTGGTTACGGTTATTCCCGTCGCCAAGCACATTCAGCGCATTTCTTTGTCGACGGATGGCCGCCTACTGTTTACGCACGATCAGGATGTGGCGCGATTGGCGGTGATCGATCTCTCTGCAATTGGAAAGACAGCAACGGCAGAAGACAAAAACGCAAACGCGAAGAAAATTGGCGATTCTTCCGCAGCCATTCGTTGGATCGCGCTTCCCGACGTGGCTTATGCTTCAGCGCCCACGGCGGACGGCAAGTGGCTGCTGGTGGCCTGCCCGAAAAAACATCTGCTGCTGGCGGTCGATCTCGCTACGCTCACGGTGGCCAAATCGTTCGATCTCCCGGGTGCGCCCAGCGAAATCCTGGTGCGTCCGGATAGCGGCGCGGCTTTTATTTCGTGCATGGACACGGGAAAAATCGCCGTTGTGGATCTACGCGCGTGGCAACTGCAAGAGCCGATGGTGCTCACCGCGGGAGTTGACGGACTCGCATGGATTCCGGTCAGCGCAGGCGAGGCGAAGTAAACGCAGCGCAGCAATCTCACCGATTAATAGAACTGTAAATCCCTTTACCCACAGTACAAACTCTACACCTGTCCCGACGGCCGGTATCGGCGGGGAATCACCTACAGCATGGCCATTTGCCCCTGCGATAATTACTGCAGCGGCGAAAGAGAATCCCGTCCCCAAAAAACGGCCCGCTAAGGAGATTTGTGCCATGAAAAAGTTCTTACTCGCAGGATTTGCCTTGACCTCGGTGTGCACCGCATTGGCAGGCGCCAAGGACAAGCCCGCCTATCAATCCGGTGTGCTGCTGCAGATGGAATCGACGTCCTGCGGATACGCGGAAAAAGGTAGCAAAACCATCGCCGGCGAAATACTGGGCACCGACGGGGAGCATAAAAAACCGCAGGAAGTGTTGTGCCAGGAATATATTCTGCAGACCAGCCAGCTGATTTTCCGCATCCGTCCCAAGGACGACAAGCACCCCAGCCCGCTGCCCATCGGCGAGTCCGCGCAATTCCGGCTACATAAAGACAAGATGCTGCTGCGGGTTCCGGAGACCGACGGGAAAGAACGGGAATACATCGTGGTGTCGATGACCCCGCGTGGAGACGCCGGCAGCAGGAATCAGTCCGCGTCGAAGATTGCACCGCTGCAATAAATGTTTCTGGAATCGCACGGATACAAAAAGGCCATTCTTCGTGAAGAAGAATGGGCCTTAACTTCCAGTGAGTCTTCAGGTGCGCGACAGGTATTCGCCTAGCGTCCGGTTTTTGCCTTGGCGCTGTGCAGGGGGCCGACGCCCTTCATCATTTCCTTAGCTTCTTTCACGTGATCTCGAAGCGTGGGCAACGTTTCCGAAGCGAAGCTCTTGATGGCGTCGTTTTTGCCGCCATTGGCCTCTTTCTGGAACGCGCTTATGTCCATCTGGTGGTCCTTCACCATATCCTGCGCGTAGGCGCGATCAAAGGCCGCGCCGCTCAGCTTCGAGAGCCGGTCGTAGGTGGCCTGATTTTTCGGGCCAATGTTGGCCGGGACAGGAATATTTTCTTTGGATGCGGCTTCCTTTAGCTTATCGTTGGCTTTCGAATGATCATCGGCCATGCGCTTGCCAAATTTCTTCACCAATTCGTTGGCGCCTTTTTCCTGGGCCAGTTGACCGAGCTTCACTTCGGCCATGCCGCCTTGCGCGGCTTCTTTCACAAAGTGCGCGTCGCCCAAACCCATTGCCGCTTTGCTCTTGCTGGCAGCTGTGGAGGAGGTCTTCTTCGCGGACATGTCGCTGTCCTGGTGGGCAAGAACCGCCCAGCTTCCGATTGCAGACAGCAAAACCGTTACGCTCGCCAGGTAAACGGCTTTTCCTGTTTTCGTGTCTAGAAAGGTTTTGACGCGATTCCAATTCACGGCCCCTCCATTCCCAATAAAACCAATTTAAGATAGGACTAACGTACTAAGAGGAATCAATTTGCCCAATCGGGTGAAACTGGTATTACGTGGCGGTGGCCCTTGTACGATTCTCCACACGATAAACTGTGAAAGTTGCGTGGAAAATAGAAAAGGCCGAAGCATTGCGCTCCGGCCTGGAAAAATTTACTAATGAACGCTCTGATTCACGGATCCTACTGTTCGCTGAAATCGTCCGTTTCGTTCTCTTCGCGCTGATGCGTGGTTACTTCACCCTCGTCCGCGTCGGGAGCATCCTGAACGCCCTTCACAACCTCGGCCTCAAACGCGTTGCCCTCTTCGAGCAGCTCCTCGACGCTTTCCGAGTCCGCGCTCTCCCGATTCGACAAGCCCTGAAGATCACCCGATTGGCCGCCCGACGCCGAGCCCAGGCCCCGTAGCTCCAACCCGCCTGTCTTGGTGCGCCGGCTTTCTCCTCGCGTAGGCAAACTCGATCGAAGGATGCGCACGGTTTCCGGCGGCGTAGTTTTTTTGCGTCCGGCCGTTTTGCCCGTCAGGGGTTTATTCCCGCGAACCGCCGGCTTTGTTTTTGTTTTTGCTTTCGCCTTCGACAACTTGCGCGAACCGGTGCTCGACGCTTTCTTTATGCTCTTGCGTACGGTTATCTTTGCGCGTGACTTGTTTGGTTTCTTAGCGGATTTCTTTTTCTTAGGGGCCATGACACCAGTCTATCACCGCAACTGTGCGCAAGCATGCGGGCGACGCGCAGCTAAAATGTGGGACGTCGCGATCCCACCACTTGTGGATAGTTTGAAATTTAGCGGATGGTCAGCACGCCTAAGTCGATAAATTCCACCCGCCAGGGCCGCTCGTCCAGGTCCAGGCGGGCGGCACTTATCGGTAGCTGAAATCTGCGCGGTCCCGCGCTGCCCGGATTCACAAACAACACGCCTTTGCGCTCCGTGTGCAGCGGTTTGTGCGAATGACCGCTTACGACGATGGAATATCCGGCGGCTACGGGATTTACATCCAGCGCGTGGAGATCATGCAAAACATAAATTTTCACTCGACCGGCTTGCGCTATGGCGGTAGTCGGCAAATCTTTGGCCCAGTCGGCGGTGTCGACGTTGCCGCGCACGGCCACTACCGGCGCGATCTTCTTCAGCGCGGTGAGAATTTCAGGATCGCCGACGTCGCCGGCGTGAATGATCAGCTCCGCTCCATGCATGGCGCGCAAGGCTTCTTCTCGCAGCAAACCATGGGTATCGGAAATTAAACCTAGAACCATTGAGGATGGATATTGAGGATGGTTGTGACGTCAAAAGAAAAGATCAACATCAAACCCGAGACCCAGAATCGAAACCTGCCTGCGGCAGGCAGGCC
>CAXMLS010000321.1:0-3159 GCA_964194235.1 uncultured bacterium
ATGTGTATAAGAGACAGGAATAATATCTGTCAGCTCAAAATTTTGTATCCCAAATCGCGGGTCTTGCCGTTTGCTTATGAGATTGATGCCCAACTCTTCGGAGTACCAAAATTCCCGCTTGGCTAAAACGGGACGGTCGTTGCCAATGGCGCCTGTTTGAATGACGACCGTCTCGCGGGAGCCGACGGTTTCCAAACCTCCAACCAACCTCTTGCCCAAACTTTCCATGCCCAAGGAACCCGATTCTTTGCGCACCGTTGAAGGAGAGGACGCGGGAGCGGAAGGCGGCAACAATTCGACCTGGCATACAAGCTCGTGAGGCACGCAAATATAGAGCTCTTGCGAAACGGGGTTGCTGATTTCAGTCTGCGTGAGAGGCGAGTCGTGTTTAGAGTCATCAGCAACAAGCGCGCGGCGCTCCTGGAAAATGCGGCCAGCCCGATCTCGCGCGATCGCCCGGTGGTTTTTCAATGTAATTGTACTTCCGTCCGCGAGCTGCCTAATCCATTCAGTGTTTACGGTTGCCGTAAAGGGGGCGTTGGGACGAGGTGGTATGAGAATACTGATCAAAACCTCACGCGTACCACCGTCTGGAAGCCGCTGAGTGTCTTGCAGGGATTGAGCAAACGAAGGAGAACTCGCCAGGCATAGAAGTCCTGCGAGCGGAAGAAATGGGAAGCCTTTGAAAAAATGAGCCTTCATAATGACGAGACAATATATCACCAGATTTACTAATGTCGAGTCCAGCTGCGAGATGCATTCTTATTTTCTTGCCTATGTTGTTTTTACGAGGGCTTCCACAGACCTGACCTCACGTCTGTACCACTCAGTAGAAAAACAATCTAAGGCGGGATTGGGCTAACCATTGATGTCTGGGCGTTTCACATTTGCAGTGCAGTTGTTATATTGGTTTGCGAAATTCGAGACATGACGAAACCGGCGTCCACTGATATCCACGCGAAAGCAATGCCATTTCTTGATCTGCAGGCGCAGTTTGCAAATATCCGGGAGGAAATTTTCTCGGCCGTTACGCGAACGCTTGAGAGCCAGCAATTCATTCTCGGTCCAGAAGTCGCTACCTTAGAAAAAGAACTGGGCGACCTCACCGAATGCAAGCATGCCATCGCGTGCGCGTCCGGCACAGATGCATTGATCCTCTCGCTACTCGCTCTGGATATTGGCGAGGGAGACGAGGTCATCACTACCCCCTTCACTTTTGTGGCTTCGGCCGGATCTATTGCTCGCGTTGGGGCACGACCCGTCTTTGTGGATATCGATCCTGGCACTTTTAATATCGATCCCGCGCGGATCGAGAAAGCAATCACCCCAAGCACTGCGGCCATCATGCCGGTGCACTTATTTGGCCTCCCGGCCGACATGGCAGAAATTAAGGCGATTGCCGCGCGGCGGAACATTCCCGTGATTGAAGACGCGGCTCAGGCGATTGGTGCACGACATCGGGATGGTCCGGTGGGCAGCTGCGGTTTGATGGGATGTTTCAGTTTTTTTCCGTCAAAGAATCTCGGCGGCGCGGGCGATGGCGGAATCGTCACCACCAACGACGCCAGCTGTGCCGACCGTTTAAAGTTGCTGCACCTGCACGGAGCACGCGAACGTTACGAATATGAAATTCTGGGAATGAACAGCCGTCTGGATGCGCTGCAGGCGGCGATTCTGCGCGTGAAGCTGCGGCATTTAAACGACTGGAATGCTGCACGTCGCCGAAATGCCGAGCGCTATCGCAAACTTTTTAGCGAATTTAACCTGGATGCGAAGGTGGCGATGCCGTTGGAGCCGCCGGGAATGACGCATGTCTTCAATCAATTTTCGATTCGGGTGAAACAGCGGGAGGCGCTGCGGAACAAGCTCCAGAAACGGGGAATCCCTACAGAGATTTATTACCCAATACCACTCCATCTACAAAAGGCTTTTGACTATCTCGGATACAAATCTGGAGATTTTCCAGCATCCGAAGCGGCAAGCAGGGAAGTGTTGGCTCTCCCGATTTACCCGGAATTAAGCCAGGAGCAACAGCGAACGATTGTGCAAGGGATTGCAAATTCCGGCGCGCTGTAAGTAGCGGAGTGCCTAAAAGTTTTCCAACGAATTTTTTGAAGCGGCTTCCCCGACGGGAGTGAGCAAGCCATTTTTGACGCGAAATTCCGAGCCTCGCCAGCTGATACGGTTGGAAAGAAATCCCATCACCCACACAACGAAGGTGATGGCGTCGCGAAGTGGCAGTAGTGCAAGTTTTGGAATGAGGGCCCGGTCGCGCAAGCCCCACACTCCGGCAGTCCACGCGACACCAATCCGCAAAATCAAATAGGTCGCTAAATACGAAATGACGATACCGGTCCATCCTGCCGCACCCGCCACAATCGCGGCGAGCAATGCCCAGGGAAGTCCGTGAGTAAAAACCATACCGGCATAGGCGGCCGGCCGCACATTGCGCAGCCCGATGGCCCAGCGAAGCTCATGGTGGAAAAGATCCGTGATGGTTTCAGCTGGGAAAACCACGGAGACCGCGTCGCGCATGATCTCCACGCGATGACCGCTGCGGGCGATGCGATTGCCCAACTCAAAATCGTCAGAGTGGTAGTCCGCCATCGACTCCCAGCCGCCTATTTCCGCGAGCCGCTCCTTCGTCGTGGCCATGGTCCAGCCAAAGGCAAACTTCACGCCTCCTTCCAGCTTGCGCGCCACTAATGCGCTAGGTAACGAATCCGAACACATGGCCAGCATTGCGAGATCTGCGGCCAGTGTGCCACCCCCGACGCAACGGTAAAAAGAAGTAACCGCTCCGACCGCGGGATCGGAGAACGGCGCTACGAGATCACGCAGGTACTCGGTTCCCACTCGAACGTCACTATCGCTCATTACCAGCAATTCATATTTAGCTTCTTTGACGAGTCGATACAAATTACTGATTTTGTGATTTTGTCCCAGACGCTCGACTGAAGTGACCAGTCGGATCTGCTGATCTGGGAAGTCCCGCTTCAATTGTTCGATGACCGGCACGACCGGATCTCCGGGATCGGTTACCGCAAAAATAATTTCGTACTCCGGATAGTTCAAGCAACAATAACTGGCGAAATTCTTGTAAGCCTCAGAATCAATGCCCCGTACGGGCTTCAGTATACCTGTCTCTTATACACATCT
>CAXMLS010000322.1:0-2956 GCA_964194235.1 uncultured bacterium
ATGTGTATAAGAGACAGACATAAAGGATCGTCGGAGACGATCTTGCAGTCCCGTTGGGATGTAATATGATTTCACTCAAAGACGTATTAGTTCGATGCAAAATTCCGGTAGAGGTAAAGTTTCAAGTAGTCTGTTCTGAAAAGTCAAAGAGCCTTCTAATTTTGGACGATGATATTGGAGACCGCTGGCTTACTATCTCGAGTGCTTTTACCGACATTATTTACGAACTTATGAACATAGTTCGGTTGCAATGGCACGACCCAACTTTCGTCGACCTGAACAGCGACAGAGCGGTTCAATAATTTAACTCCGAGAATAAGGTGACTCGAACCCTTGAACCGTAACAACGTCCCCTGCATTCCACTCAGCGGCCCAATTTCGATTCGAACTATGCCCCCGACTTCAAGGCCGGCCCATGGCCAGACAGTCTGCCCAGATCGTACAACGGCACGAAGGTTCTCAATCTCTGCCAAGTCGATGGGAACGGGCTTCTTGCCCAGACCGACAATATGAAAGACTCCAGGTACGTCAAGAATGGACCTACGCTTATCAACGTCGAACCGACAGAATATATAACCCGCGAAAAGGGGTCTTTGCATCAGCTTGACGCGATCTGACCAAAGACGTCGCGACCAATACTGAGGCAAAAATTCCTCGTACCCTTTGTGGCGAAGGGTGACCGAAACCAGATGCTCGCACTGCGATTTAACTCGAATGGCAAACCAAGGGTAATCGTCAGCCATTTTTGATACTTCTCCTCCGGATGGTCTTACGCCCGCGACGTTTCACATCTAAACCGCTCGCTAATTGAACTTGACGACAACATGACCTATCTGTGGATAAAACAATCGACCCTGTATCTGCGGGTTTTTCGGATCCAATCTCGCTTCGAATGTAATCGATCGTTTTTGCTAAGCCTTCTTCCAACCCGATTGCAGGCGTCCAGGAGAGGAACTGCCGAGCAGCGCTAAAGTCCAGAGCGATATGTTGCACTTCGCCCGTGCGATGGGGTGCAAATCTCAGTTCATTTTTCTGCTCCGAGACGTGTTGAATGGCCTGAAAGATCTGGAAATCACTGACCTGGATACCGCGTCCAATATTAAACACGCCGCAATCACCTTTTTCGAGAGCTAGCAGGTTGGCCGAGACTACGTCGTCTATGAATACGTAGTCTCTCGTTTTTGAACCATTCCCGAAAATTGTCGAAACTTCATTCCGGAGCGCCTGACCGCTGAAAATTGCGACTACTCCAGCTTCGCCGTATGGATTTTGTCGCGGGCCGTAGACGTTCGCGTAGCGCAATATCGTAAACTTCAGTCCATACAGAAAATGATATGCGTGGAGATAACGCTCGACGCTCAGCTTCGCAACACCGTAATGCGAGATCGGCATTTCTGCTGTTGATTCTGCCGCGGGCAGTGAGCTAGGTTCCCCGTAAATCGCTCCTCCACTAGAAGCAAAGATTACTTTCCTTGCTTCATACCGAACGGCCGCTTCAAGTACGGAAAGCGAGCCTAAAACGTTTATTTTCGCGTCGATCAACGGTTCGCGGAGAGAACGCCGAATATCCAATTGAGCTGCGTGGTGGCTTACGACATCGGGGCGCACCTTGTCAAATACGCGCTCGAGTGATTCATAGTCAGTTATGTCGATGGGAAATAGTGGAATGTCCTCTGAAAGATTCTCTCTGCGACCCGTGGACAGATCGTCGACGACGGTTACGTCGTGTCCGGCTAAATCGTAGCCGGCCGCCACGCTCGAGCCTATGAATCCTGCTCCGCCGGTGACTAAGATTTTCATAGATTAATTTTTGACCTCAGCATTAACTTGCTTCGCGTTTCTAAACGTTTTGACAGACCTGCGTCCCTTGAGTCACAGAATCTCGTGTCCTCAACTTGAAGATCGTCTTTTCCGTTAACGCAAAACCGTCACCGTCGCAAAAAATCGCATATCCGGCACGATACACTTCCAGAAACGCCCGACCAATTACTGACGAGGGGAATACTCGCCTACCTCAATGCATATTTCAGGCCAAACTGTAGGGTGGGTTGTTCGCAGGGCTAGAGGCTTAAGCTAGGGTTGGAGACGAGCGAGGAGTTCGCGGTACGTTCTAATCTAGGACGTACCAAATCTTTGCGCAATTCGGGAAACTGGTAAAATTTTTCCCAATTTGCCCAAAAACTCCAAGCACTTTGCTGAGAAAGCTATTAATACTAGCCCTTTCAGTACCCCGTAGACGCAGCATTGGCGCGAATTGTGCTTACTCGGAGACTCCGGTCAATGTAACTAACTCTCAATATGAAGAAAAGAAGACCTTTGCTAGGTCACCGCTCGAATGGTGATTTACACTCGTAGGCCCCAACGGACGGCAAAATCAAATCCGCAGCAATTTTTTTGACGGCTACGGCGGTATCACTTGAGCTAATCGATGGCAGTAAGCATACTTTGCCTGGAAAATGTTCCACACGTCGTGAAGCTCGTGCATGTCAACAGGCGAATACTTTCCACTGATAAACGCGATTTGGGAAAGATTTTAATGGCGGCCGACTCGAGTCCGTTACGAGTAGGCGCCTCAAAGGAATGGGGCTAGTTGTCTACTTTCGGAGACAGGCGAGCACCGATATGTTACGTATGCGCCGAATCAGCTAGTCCGTTGAATGGCACGAATGCAGGTGTCATCTTTTGACAGTTCGATGTGTAGATGACCACTCGTCTCCATAAATCATCGCTTTAATTATATATTGGAAGTATGACTTGATGTGACGGGCAAAACATTTGTTGCGTTCAGTGCATACTTCTCACCCTGAAGGTCAAACTGAGCTCCGATGGAATCCCTCACCGAAGTGCGATTGGTCAATCCGTGATCGATGCCAATTTTTAGACCTTGCCGTTTTGGATTTCTTAATGAACTTGCGTTATCGAGTACTGTCAATATCGCTGTCTCTTATACACATCT
>CAXMLS010000323.1:0-2421 GCA_964194235.1 uncultured bacterium
GATGTGTATAAGAGACAGACATAATATAACTTATGGGACGCAGTGTCAAGCGCAATCTTTAACCTCATATAAGGAATTAACTCCAGAGAGCCTGTTCCCTAAGTACGGCTGCTCGGTAACCACGCGCTTAAAGACTTACAGGTTGGGCCTTTAGTAGATATACCAGCGTTTACAAGCTGGCGCGGGGGGTGCGCCAGCTTGAGCAGAAGGTCCGTCATTAATGTACAGCCCGAGACGCCACCGCGCCCGCAGCCGCTCCAATCAGCAGCCATTTCGACGCGCGCCCGATCCGCTGCCAAACGCCGCCGCCGCGAGCCACTCGCAGGGCACTGTCGCGCTCCTTTGCAAGCGCAGCAGTCTTGCTTCGCTCATCCGCGAGGTCACTCTGGGATGCCGCCAAGTTCGCCTGGCAAGCTTTGCAGTCCAGTGCGAAGTCGTACAGCGGCTTTAAGTCCTCCGCGGCAATTGTTGCTTGTCCTTTCGAAGTGCCCGCAACGTTCGGCGCTGTGCTCAGAACATTTGAATCCGCAGAGGGAATTCCAGCAGTAGTCGCCCTGCCATCGCTCTGAGGAGCAGAGTCCAGAGTAATCGGCACGGGCAACGCGATCACCTTGGGCAATTCTCTGATGATCTGCGCCGGTGATTTCACCGCTCGCTTCTCTGCTGCAATTTCCGCCAGCGTCGCCGCCAATCGCGTGTCCCGTTCCTGCTGCCGCGCGTCGGCCCCCGCCAATGCCTGCTTAGTAGCCGCGAGCTCCGTCGCCAGCTCCGCGCGATAACGCATCTCCGCTCGCCACGAAACACCAATCGCCAGCAACGCCACGATCACCGTAATTGCCGCCGTTAGCCGAATCCACCAACGCAAACTCATGTCCGCGTCACCCGAAACTCATTATGTAAATCGGCGAATTATGTAAACAATGCGCCGGTCATCCTGTCGTCCCTACAAATAATGCGCACGTCGCTCCATCACCTGCGCCGGATACGCACTATTCCCGCCGCCATTCCACGCCAGCAGCGCCTGCGTGCAATCTCCGCCCATCGCATCGAATTTCTTCCGCAGCACTTTGCATCCCAGTGCCAGGCTCTGCTGTGGATCGCACAGCGCTGAGAGAAACGGCGCATCGAATCCCGCCTCCCGCGCTACTTGTCCCATCACCTGCATCAGCCCCCACGAAAATCCCCGCGCGTGAGCTTCCGTAGCGCTCACTTTGTAATTCGTGTACAAGGCCGCCACATATTTCGCAAAAAATGCCGGCTCATAGCGCAGCGCCCACGGATTCCACGCCGACTCCTGCTCCACCACCGCGCACACTAGCGCCGCATCCAGCGATTGCGTAGCCGCAGCTTTTCGCGCCAGCACCACAAGTTGTATCGGCGCAATCACCACGAGCGCCGGTACCCATTCAGATCGCTGAAGCGCACCGGGGGGGTTTCTTGCAGCTCAATTCCCTGCCGTCGCGCGATCTCCCGCAATGCCGCATAAATGTGCGGCAGGTGCGTTACTGCCATGTCTCGTACGAACGCGCGCGCGATCTCGTCCGCGCGCATGCGCCGGTGCAGCCAGCGCAAAAACAAAATAAATTGCACCGCTACTGGAATGACGCCGACGAGAAACGTAAACAGATGGCTGGGCATACGTAATCCTTAGCGTGCAAGGAAGCGGCACAATGGCGGGCACACTTCGGACTACCTGAGGCATCACCAGATTGTGTCAATCGGCTACGGCAAGTCGGGCATCACGATGCGCTCACAACAAGGCGCCAGGCAACGCGCCGAGCGTCGATCCCAGGCCCGAGCCCAGCGCCGAAAAGAATCCGCTCCCGCCTCGCGAAGCGTTCGAGCGTACATTCAACAATTCCGCCGGAATGCCCAGCGTGCGTCCCAGTAAATTTGAGTCCACGCCAAACAATCCCGAAAGTCCTTGCAGCGCGGCCATCTGTCGCTGGAAACCGGTGTTGGAGAAATCCAGCTGGTTCTGCTGCGCTAGCCCGGCTTGGGCAATTCCCTTCTTGCGCGCCAACTCATCCGCCAGTTCGCCAAATCCCGCCGAGTTTCGGGTGCGCGCCAGCCGGTTTTGCGCCCCCTGTTGCAGCGCATCGAACGAGCTCGCCAGCGCTCCTTGCGATTGTCCCGTTACGGCCGCGCGATCCGTCGCGCTCAACCCCGGATTATTCAAAACGTCCTGAAACTGTGGCAGCAACATATTTCCGATCTGCTGTTGCTGCCCGGCCAGTTGCTGATTCAGCGAATTCACCCCGCTCAGTTGCTGGTCCGTCAGTTGCCGCGTTTGCGCCTGTGCCCCGCGTCCCATAAATTTCCTCCAAAAATGTTTGATCGATCCATCGTGTGCAAACTGAAAACTGGCGGAGGGTGCCCCCCGACGAGAGACTCGCAGTTGAGCTTGCCTGCCGCAGGCAG
>CAXMLS010000324.1:0-3362 GCA_964194235.1 uncultured bacterium
GATGTGTATAAGAGACAGATCATGCACTGTGTGGTGGAATTGCCAAGCTGGACGTCCCAACTCGTCGAATTCCGGCAACGGCCCCGTACCTTGCAGGAAATGCAAAATCATGGCGACGACCTCGGTGAAATTATCTCCGACGGGCGCGCAACCAGGAATATTGATCACCGGAAGGCCGAAAGCACTACGATAGTCTTTGCCAAGATAATCCATCAGCCCCATAGCGCCAGTGGGATTCCCGGCGGCAGCGGGAATTCCGCCCCACGTTGCACATGTTCCAATAGCGATCGTAGCCGCCGCGCCTGGGGCCATACGGTCAATCCATTCCATCACCGATATAACCTTGTGTCCGTCCGCGTGGCCAGGGCGCGAACCCAAACCAACCCAATAGCCGCCACCTTCTATCAAGGAATCATCCACCGCCGAGCCTTCCAATATGATTACGTATGGAGCGCCGAGTTTTCCTTGTGCTGCCAACTCAAAATTGTGGATGAACTCCTCGCCAGCCTCGTCGGATAGCACGGGATGATGCAAGACTACTCTCGGAAGTCCCGGAACACGCCCCAACAGCAAATCTTCCAAGGACGGTTCACCAGCGCCAGAGACGGAGATCGTGCAGCCGTCGCAACTCATCCCCGCGAGCCAGAATGCGTGGACATCCTCTAGGGGACCTGTTCCCGGTCGGCGATGATTGCCCGAATTAAGTAAGGTTCCCGCTGCGCCAGGAAAATTTTCGGCCATTTTTCTGCTCCTGACATCCAAAGAATATGGCTGCCTTCACCACTAACTGAGCTTGGTAAGCTGCTGTGCGACCGAGTCGAATCCCCCGGAAAGTGCCTCAAAACCGCTATTCAGAGTTGTAACGCTCGGTAATAGATGTGATGTTTCGGTTTCGATGGCTCTAACGCCCCACGCAATTTTCTGCAAACTCGAAGTGACACATTGCAGAGCTGTAGCGATGCGACCGAGGGCCCAAGCCAAAACGGCCAACAACAGTAGTAATGCAAGGCCCGAACAGATCGTTAAAATTAAAACCATAAAGCTAACTTCCTCTCTCGGTCAATCGCTTGACCACTCGGGCGGTCAAGGGATCGACTGCCGCTGTTTGTTTTACAAGCGTGCCAATCAGCGCAAGAGTGCGACCCAAGCCTTCCCCTGCCGTTGTGTTACGAGCTATGCCCCCCGCCGCTACCACCGTAGCGCCGGCGAGAACGTGTATTCCTCGTGCCAGGTACACGACTCTGACAAGCAGGAAAACGTCGACCAATGTAATCAGCAATGCGCCCACCAAGAAAGACCACCAAAAAATTTGGATCGTTGTTGTCATCGGCTCCACATCCTTTAGTCCCGCCCGATTGGAGTTGCGGCGAGACTCGCAAGGGTGGTATTCGCCTGTTGTAGATTGTTACGGATACTTTCAAGCCCTGCGTTCGTCTGCGTTAGTACTGTTTCCAGTGGCGTGACGTTTGAGTTCACCTGCTTTAGCCCGGCGGCGATCTTGCTAAGACTCGCTCTCGCGCCGTTGAGGTAGTACACGATCAAAATGAGGCCGATCGCGAGTGCCAGAACCAGAATGGCCGTGTAAGTGAGAGTTACGTAGATCAATAAGTGCATGCGTCGCTCACTTTCCAGAACCGCCAGCCAACGACTTCAGAGTGGCGTCAATCGAGAGCGCGGTGCCAAGTATTTCCCCGGCGACTTGATTCGTACGGTCCAGCATCCAAATGCTGACGGTGTTCCTCGCTATGCTCTTTCCCACCGTCCATATATCCTGCGCATGCTTATCAATGCTACGCGCAGTCGCGATGATGGCTAGAAGTAGGACCGCCACAATCAATATGACGACTCCTCCCGCAACCAAAGACCACGTCCAGATCGTCATGTAATCCATTTCTCACCGTCCCGTTGAACATTCCTTACTTCTTTACTTGTCCCTGTGTTACTCTCCGGATTTCAACTCAAAAAAGTCGGTGCTGGTTCGAATGAAAGAACCGTGTCCGCTTTGATTCTTTTCAAATTTTCCATCGACGGACCTCACTTGGGAAAGACCTGCCGCAGTGAGGCGATACCGCTTTTCTTTTCCCGCCCCATTCAGTTCCAAGAGCCCTTCAACAACCATTCGGCGGAGTTCCCGCGGCATCACCCTCTGATTGAATTGATTATTCGGAAAAAACAGTCGTATATCGTTTAACGAGACGGAACTTTGCAATGCCTCCGCGCTATACCATTCAATGAGGTCAAGTAGCTCTGTTCTGAGTTTAATCGCCGCGACGTCAGCTTGTGCGCTCTGGGCCGTAATCAGCTTTTCCTGAGCCACGCGCCAGGCATCAATAGACTCACGATTGAAGCGCCAGTCGGAGCCGACTTTAAAGGCGGGAATCCCCCCGCGTTGTGCGAGGCGGTAAATAGTGTTGCGGTGGACGTTCAGGTAGCGAGCCACTTGCTGAAGAGTAAGAACTGGCTGCTGCTTGGCCAAGATCACCTCGACACGACACGTATTCTGTGTCAGCTAAGGTCAAGTTAGGTTAAGGAGAAATAAATTGCAACATTTTTCTTGTTTTAAGATCTAGTTGTCATCCAGCATCATAGGGAACTTTTCTCCAGAACTAGTCCTACAAATTGATCGTGTCCACAAACCACCGAGGGAAGCCATGAGTTCCAATAAGATGTTGGCAGTCCTGCTCGTGCTACTGATTTTTGCGAATGCCACTACCACCAAGGCCCAGCATCTTAACCCCCCGGCTCTTCCCTCCAGGGCAATCACTGAGAATTTCTTCGGCTTGCATCTTGAGAATGCCGATACCACTACTCCGTGGCCATCCGTCACGTTCGGGAGCTGGCGTTTATGGGACGCTAGCGTTGTTTGGCCTGACCTGGAGCCGCGAAAAGACCAGTGGGATTTCCATCGGCTCGATAAGGACGTGGCATTGGCTGAACAGCGTCACGTCTCCGTTCTTCTCGCATTTGGGCTAACGCCGAAGTGGGCCTCGACCCGTCCCCGGGAGCCAGGGTATTACGGCCCCGGCTCGGCCGCAATGCCAAGGGAAATCGAGGATTGGCGCAATTACGTTCGAACCGTGGCCACCCGCTACAAAGGGCGTATTCATGAGTACGAAATCTGGAATGAACCGAGCAACAGGCACTTTTTCACCGGTAGCGTCGACGAGATGCTGCTATTGACGCAGGAGGCTTGCGATATTCTGAAGAAAGTAGACCCTTCCAATGTTGTTGTGTCACCTTCCGCTCTCGAGGCTAGAGGTCTTCCTTGGTTGGAGGAATTTCTTCGCAAGGGCGGCGGGAATTGCCTCGATATCATTGCGTATCACTTTTACGTCAGTCCCAAAGCTGTCTCTTATACACAT
>CAXMLS010000325.1:0-3186 GCA_964194235.1 uncultured bacterium
GCGTTCGGCGATATTTTCCACTGGCGGGAACGGTTCGCGTGATTGCTTGTCTTTCACAAACTCCACGCCAATGAGTAGACCCTGGCCGCGAATCTCGCCGACGTTTGGGTGCGTAAGCAATGGCGCAAGATCCTTGCGCAGAATTTCTGATGTTGGCGTCACACGCTCAAATAACTTCTGTGCTTCGAGATAATCGAGGACCGCGTTGCCCGCCGCCGTCGCCACGGGATGCGCCTGGTACGTAAAGCCATGCTGAAAAACTCCGGAGCCTCGCTCAAATGCTTCAACCACTCGAGCGGAAACCAGAACGGCCCCTAGCGGCGCGTAACCGCTGGCAATTCCCTTCCCTACTAAAATAATATCCGGTTCCGCGTTCCAATACTGGATGGCGAAAGGTTTTCCGGTGCGACCCATGCCGCACATCACTTCATCCGCGATCAGCAGTATTTTGTTTTCGCGGCAGATTTCCGCGACACGCACAACGTAGCCGTCGCTGGGAACCACGGCACCCAGTGTGGCACCGACGACCGGTTCAAAGATAAACGCTGCGGTAGTGTTGCCCAACGACCCGTGCAAAAACTTTTCCAGATCGTTGGCACAAGCGACACCGTAATTCCGATCCGACAGATCTCTTGGCGCATGGTAAGGGAAGCACGGGGCGACGTGGCCCCATTCTGCGAGCAGTGGCTGGTAAGGCGCGCGGCGGGTGACGTTGCCGCTTACGGACATCGCGCCGAGCGTACTGCCGTGGTAGCTCTGGCGGCGGGAGATTACGCCGTAACGATGCGATTGCCCGGTCTCGAGATGATATTGCCGCGCGAGCTTAATCGCAGTCTCCGTGGCTTCGGAACCGCCGGAAGTGAAGAGTACGCGACCACCGTTTTGAAAGTTTGCGGGCGCAAATTGCAAAAGGCGCGCGGCAAGTTTTTCCGCTGGCGCGGAATGAAACTGTGAAGTGTGCGCGAAGGCTAGTTGCGTAGACTGCTGCGCCATGGCCCGCCCGATTTCAGCAACGCCGTGGCCGATGCTGACCACCGCGGCTTGGCCGGACGCATCGAGTAAGCGCCGCCCGTCGGAAGAAAAAATCCAACAACCCTCGCCGCGAATGGCGACGGGATAATCTTTTCGAAAGTTGCGGGGGAAAAGGGTGCTGTCGCTCAACATGGTGGCTTGAAACGAATTGTAACAGAGTGATAGATGCTGGTGTGTTGCGCGCCCAGCCTCGAAACATATGCTACGCTGGCGGCGCTTTTGTCTCTTAGAAAGATTTGCGAGAAACATTCTCTGAAGGAGCAAGTTTGGCGGAGCCTTCCAGCGGTCTAGTGCGCACGATCGGCCGCTGGAGCCTGGCGGCGTTGATTGTCAACTCGATCATCGGCAGCGGGATTTTCGGCTTGCCGAGTGTGGTCGCGGGACGGCTCGGTAAATACGGGGTACTCGCGTATTTGATTGCGGCCGCGGGGATCGCCCTGGTCGCGGCGTGTTTGAGCGAAGTTGCGTCGCAGTTTCGCGAAACGGGTGGACCTTATCTATATGCGCGTACCGCGTTGGGACGATTCTGGGGCATACAGATCGCGTGGATGACCTGGCTCTCGCGCCTGAGCGCAGCGTCCGGCACAGCAAATCTTTTCGCCACCTACCTCGCGGAGTTTAGTCCCAGGGCCGTCCAGCCTTTATATCGCGCGGCCATACTTACGCTGCTGATCGGCATTCTCGCGGTGATCAATTATCGCGGCGTTAGGTCGGGTACGCGCGTCAGCGATTTTTTAACCAGCGTCAAAGTTTTTCTTCTTATGCTCTTCGTCGGCGCAGGCGTTGGGTGGCTGCTCCTCCACGGGCCGGTGATGGCCGCGCCGATGTCGCACGCGATTACGTACAGGGATTGGTTTGTGTCGGTGCTGGTGTTGATCTTCGCCTACGGCGGATTTGAAGCGGTGTTTTTCGCCACGGGAGAAACGCGTGATCCGCGGCGAGACGCGCCGGCCGCATTATTTTACGCGTTGGTATTGGTCACAGTGATTTATACGCTGGTGCAGGTCGTGGTGAACGGGACGCTGACAAACCCTGCGGGCACGGAGCGACCGCTTGCGGAGGCGGCTCGCCAGATATTTGACGATGGAGCGGCCGCGGCAATCGCCGCCGGAGCTTTGATTTCCATCTACGGGTATCTCGGCGCGAACATGTTGCACACGCCGCGATTGACGTTTGCGCTGGCGGAGCGCGGCGACTTTCCGCGCATCTTCGCGGCAGTACACGCGAAATTTCGCACGCCTTACGTATCGATTATTCTGTACGCCGTGTTGCTCCTGGTTTTTACGCTGGTGGGAAATTTTCGCTGGAATATCACGCTCTCGGCAGTCGCGAGATTACTGACATACGCTTCGTTTGCAATTGCGTTGCTGGTGCTGCGCCGTAAAAAACCACAGGCGGATGCATTCCGATTGCGCGCCGGCGGCGTCATCGCCGCCCTGACACTGGCGTTTTGCGCCGCGCTCTTCGTGCAGACGCCCATGAGCAATTTGTCGGTGGTTTTGTTCACCATGTTGGTCGCGGCACTCAACTGGTGGGTGGTTAGAAACAACAGTTCGCCGCTGCGGACGGAAAATTAGACCAATTTGGCTGAGCTTTATTTTTGAAGCACGCGCCCCGCGGAATGGCCGCTGCCCGCTACGTGAGACGATCGCGTTTGGTACTTGAGTTTTTATTGTTCGCAAGCCCGTCGTGCGGTGTGTAATTTTTTCCTCCGAGGTAATTTTATGACGATGAAACGCACCGGCGACGCGTGGATGCCAGCAGAGATATACGGCCGAGCAATGCCTCGTTTCACGGTGAACCTGCTGGTGCGGGATTTGGCGAAGTCCCTTCCCTTTTACCAACAAGTGCTCGGAGCCACGGTTCGGTACAGCGATAGCGATTTTGCTGCCATGGTCTTGCACGACGTGGATTTTATGCTCCACGCAGATCACGCCTACGACCACCATCCATTATTTTCGCGACTGCAAAGCGACAGCAAACGCGGATCAGGAGCGGAATTGCGCGTGATGGGCGTCGATCCGGACGCTGTGCAGGCAAGGGCGCAAGCCGCCGGAGCGATGATCCTTCAGCCGGTTGCGGATTTTCCACATGGATGGCGCGACGTAATTGTCGAAGATCCTGATGGTTATATCCTGTCTCTTATACACATCT
>CAXMLS010000326.1:0-2060 GCA_964194235.1 uncultured bacterium
GATGTGTATAAGAGACAGCTTTGGAAGAGCCCAACACGAATTGGCCGCTGCCAATCTGCTTGGCAGGCACATGCTCGATCTGGTCGGCGAGAATCAGCGAGCTGGATTCCAGCTTGTCGTCCTCGTATCGTGGCACCTGCAAGCGGGAATTCACCACGCCGATATTTCCGCTCTGCACGTCTTTTATAACCAGATCCAGGCGATAGAGTCCGGGACGCAGGGGGACGGCTTTTTGATAGATGGACTGCAGCTTGATGGATTGCTGAAACAGCGATTCCGGAAAATCCCTGGTGACGGAATCTTCAAACGTCTGGACCACGCGGCCGGTGAGGGTGCTGACTCGTCCAAAAACGTTTAGCGTCGCGGAGTGCACGCCTTCCTTGGCCTGGAACGAAAGTTGATTGTTGGGGATTTGCACGGTGACCGGAACCAGCACGGTGTCGTTGGTAACTTTCAGGAAATCGGTGCGCCAGGTGAAGTGCACCTGATCGCGCACGATGCGCGAGGTTACGATGGCTTCGAGGTCCTTGTACTTTACCGTCGGAGGTTTGAAGGCGTTCGCATACGCTTCCAGACGCGTAAATTCGTTCATGCTGGCTGGAGTGCCGCCCAACGACCTCGGCAGGTGCGTGCCGTCAGACCGAGTGAAGCGATCGGTCTTCGACGCCATTCCCATTTGTTCCATCTGGCTCAAACCCGCGCCAGGAACGTGCAGTAACGCATCTTTTTCGGATGGGTCCATGGTCAGGTGGAATTCGCCGGATCCGCTGGGATCCACAAATTCCATGATCACGTTTTCGCCCATGCCTTCGATATAGCGCCAGCGCCACGTTTCCCAGGGATAAGTGCTGGTGGAACCGCCGCCTTCTTCCATGGGACGGTCATAGGTTCCGCCGGTTGGATGGCTTTCGATTTCGTCCGGCGGTCCCCACACGATGTACATGTGGCCGCGATCCGTTTTCCAGCCCGGGATTCCCGAGGCGTAATGCTCGTTGGCGTAGGCGATGCGCCGGTAGTGTTCTTCCTTGAATTCGTTGTCGGGGAGATCGGGATTGCTGCTGCGCCGCAGCCAGAACTGTTCGATGAACTGCTCGCGCTCTTCGTTGGTGGCAAGCTGGCCAAAGGCGTTGCGCTCTTCCGGGGAAATAATGTAGACCACGTCTTCGTTGAGCCACTGTTTATAAGGCGTGTCCAATTCTTTGAGCGTCCGGCGGATTTTTTTCTTTTGCGCCTTATCCACCTTTTGTTGTTGCTGGGCGGTCGGATCCTGACCTTCCTGCTGTGCACTGAGCGGGGGAACGACGGGCAGCAAGATTACGGTAAGGAAAGAAAGCGATGTGAAAAGGGTGCGAGCTACCCTGGACATGAAGTTATCCCTCAAAGCGTATGAAGGAGGATTCTAACCCCGGGAAAGACGGGCGTCAATCGAGTAATCCCCTTCATTTTGTGACACTTGTATACGAATCGCTTAGACTCCGGCGTTGAAAAAGAGGTTGCCTGCGACTAAAAGGGTTTCCTATGGAAATGTGGAAAATGATCCGAGGTGCGGATTGCGGCGCGAGTGCCTGGCGTGGTTATTGATTTATTGCAGGCGCTGGTTTTGCAGGTCGGAGCCAACGAGGGTGTCGAAGATTGCTAAAACATGCCGGCGGTACTCCACCATGCGAGAAAAAATATCCTGCAGTTCCGGCTCCCGCTCGGCCTCGCGGTGCCATTTGAGCAGCACGGCAGCGGGCACTTCGATGTCCCGGCGAAGCTGCTCCGCCGAATGCCCGCGCAGGAACAAGCCGTAGAAAAACGCCGCCTCGCGTTGCGGGAACTCGAAATCCTGCAATAACGGGGCAGGAACGAATTGTGGCATCGTGGCCATAAAGAAAATGCAGTTTACCCAAAAGCGGCTCCGCGTCAAGTAGGACTACCGGATTTCTGCCGCTTCCCAGTCAACTCCCCCCATTAGCGAATTCCAATCAAACCATAAAGCGAAGCGTTTGGCGCTTCGTCTAACCGTCTTAAGATGCCGATTTGTATAGGCGGGTTATACGCTGTCTCTTATACACATC
>CAXMLS010000327.1:0-11024 GCA_964194235.1 uncultured bacterium
GTGGGTTCGAATCCCACCCTCTCCGCCATTTGTCAACGTGGAATTTCAACCATTTGCAACCGATTGTTCTTCACGCCGATGCAGCGTCGATTCATGACCGCCCGAGTGAAACATTAAGATCAGCATTAGCGGTGAAGAGCAACCGGGCCGAAAAACTCAACATTGGCCAAAAAATCCAGCAGCGATAAAACGAGCGCGAGGCGAAATTATGAATTCAGAGTGGCGGGGGAAATGGGCGCTAATCACTGGGGCGAGCGCGGGAATTGGCGTGGCGCTGGCGAAAGAGTTGGCCGCGGGCGGAGCAAATCTGGTGCTGACCGCGCGGCGACAAGACCGCCTGGAGAAATTAGCGAGAGAACTCGCTGCGAAGCACCACATTAAGACTGAGGTGTTTGCTGCGGATCTGACAGAACCCGCGGCGCCCGAGAAAATTTATGCCTTCACATCCGAAAAAGGGATTGAGATTGAACTGCTAATCAACAATGCAGGTTTCGGTGCTTACGGCGAGCTGCCTTCCGTCGAGGTTAGCCGGCTGCTGGAAATGGTGCAGGTAAACTGCAGCGCCGTCGTGCATTTGACCCGGCTGGTTTTGCCGCAGATGGTCGAACGTAAGCGCGGCGACATACTGATTCTGGCTTCCACTGCATCGTTCCAGGCGGTGCCGTACATCTCCACCTATGCCGCGACGAAAGCGTTTGATCTGCTTTTCGCGGAAGGGTTGGCGGAGGAGATGAAGCCGTATGGCATTCGAGTTTGCGCATTGTGCCCGGGCTCGACAGAGTCGGAATTTCATGCGGTGGCTGGCCAACAGGCGTTCGAGACAAAAGGTGAAACAGCCGAGAAGGTGGCGCGTACGGGGCTGAAAGCGCTGGCCGCCGGAAAAAGTTATGTAATCTCCGGACTCGGAAATTATCTGGGCGCTCAAGGGGAACGATTGGTTCCACGCAGAGTGGTCACCCGTATCGCGGCAGGAATGTTCAAACCGCGTGGAAAATAGTTTTGCGTGGTTCGATTTCTGCAAACGCAGAGAAACACGGATTCCCGCTCTATCACGACTCCACCCTCCTCGCCGCGAACTGCGCCGCGAGAAGGGCGTGCCGTCTTCAGGAGAGAGGATTTTCAAATTGGAGGCAGACGGTTGTCAGTCCATCGGCGCCGGTGGCGGTGCGTCGGGCGGCGGCGGTCCATGTTTGCGTCCCCCGTGTCCGCCAAAACCCCCTGTTTTAATTGTGTAATCCGAAGGAACGGCGAAAAGCGTGGCGGCCGGCTCGCCTTTCTGAATACTGGTCAACACGTAAGTTGACGTTCCGAATCGCGGATCGGTGCGCGTGCTCTTGACGACGGTTTGCAAATCGGGCGAATACCAGCGCTCGGACACCACCAGGATTGGCTTGTCGTTGCCGATCTCGCCGGCTGCAATGGTGTGCGTGGTGCGCGTGCCTTCCGCATTGACGCCATTCACCAGCTGCGTGCCCAGCGACTCGGTTTTTAGAGCGCCGGAAGCTTCATCCTGCAATTTACGAGCGTGCATTTCTTGCTGGAATGCGGACGCGCCATCCGAATTCCAGCCGTCTTTACCTTTGCCAGGCAAGTTCATCTTGTGCGCTACTTTTTTATCCGCATTCAGCATGTAGTGAACGCCGGCAACCGGGTCGGCAATCATCACCAATGTATGCGCGCCGCCCGCGGCTGCCAGCGGGCCAATTCCGGAGAGTGTGGCCTCATGGCGCAGGCGTCCTTCGCCGTCGCGATACAGCGCACCCTGCGAGGTACGATGGATCACGGTTCCATCCTGCAGCGTTTGCGTAGTCTCTGAATTCGACTGCGCGGAAAACGGCGCTCCTTTTACGAGTTTGCCGTCGTGCATTCCTTCAAAACCCATCAACTCAATTGGACCGCCGAACGGATGTGGATGACCCTCGCCGCCGGAACCTTGCGCGCCAGCGTTTGTTGCCCCCAATACCAATCCGACACCCAAAATTACCTGCATCAACGTTCTACGCATTCTCGTATTTCTCCTCTTCTCTCCATACCGCAGCGCAAACGGGCCGCGGGAAATCCTGGTGATGAACATTATTGCGGTACGCGCAACGCCTGGGGCGAACCATCACTCGCTAGCAGCAAATCCACTTGAACATATTCGGCTGCGCGTTCTTCATTCACGGGAAAGCCCAGCGCGCTAAGCTCAGCCCTTTGCATTGCGACGCGCACAATGGTCCCGTCGTCTGTTTCCTGCCAGATTGTTCCGGGGAGTATCGTAAAGTCGCCGCCATTGTCCGCGACCAGCGTTGCAGTTTGTTCAGGTCCAGCCAGTCCGCTTTGTTTGCGCGGCGCAGTCCAAGCTATATTTGGGGTTCCGGGACCATTCTGGCTTATGAGACGCGCATTCGCATCGCGCTGTGACATGCGCCAATTCCAGGTGATCACCGCGCACAGCAAGATTGCCGCTGCTGCCAGCGCCCACGCCGCAAACTTTGTTCTCCTGCGCACTTGCACAGAATGATGTTTCGTCCGAAATTCCTGTAACACTCGCAACTTTACGCGGGCAGGCGATTCGTGGCCTTCGGTGAAATCGCGCAGCGTTATTAATTCTGTTTTGGCCGACTCCCAGGAGTCTTTGAGCGCCGCACAGCTGGCACAAAGTTGCAAGTGCTCCAATGCCTGGCTGCGAAGTTCGTCGCTGAGGGAAGAATCCCGCTCGGCGTCCAGACCGAAAATTTCAAATTCATTGCAGTTCATCTCATATCTCTCATTCGTACCTAAAGTCATCGCACCGCGCGCCAACGCTGCGGCGTATCTCGAAGCATTTCCAGCTTAGCCAGCAGCAACGCGCGACCACGATGCAATCGCGAACGAATCGTGCCGATGGGACAATCCAGCATCTTCGCCGCCTCATCGTAAGTAAGCTCTTCCAAATCACACAAAACTACGGTCTCGCGAAACTCCACGGGTAACTCCAAGACCGCTGCGCGCACTTTTTCCAGACGCTCCCGTTTCTCAGTTAACAACGCCGGCGTGATGGAGTGCTGCAGGGAAATTCCAGCGCCGTTGCCATCTTCATTACGCCCTGTGATAGAAATCTCGCGAGGCAATCGCTCGTTATGCTTCATCACCTTGTTTCGCGCGATTCCGAAAAGGAACGCGGCCAGCGCGCCTCGTTGCGGGTCGTACTTGCTTGGCTCGCGAATTAACGTCATAAAAACATCCTGAACAATTTCTTCCGCTCCCCATGGACTTCCGGTCATGCGCAACGCGAAGCGGTACAAAGCGCCTTGATGTTTTTCATACAGAGCGGAAAACGAGTCTTCGTCGCCCCTGGAGGCCCTTCGCAACAGCATGCCGTCCTGCTCGTGATCGCCGGTTTTCATTTCGTCCGATTAGGCATTCCGTGCGTTGTCATATGTATTTCCCGGCGGGACAGTCAAAAGTTCCCGAGTCGTGTCGTTTTCTGGCGTTGCTGCTAAGTAAAGTGTGCGCAGTGATTTAGACGGATAGAAGTGAACCGCGGTTGCTACAGTGGAGCGTTTTCGCTGTGCCGCAGGGCTAGAGCAGCGGCGCCGCGAATCGGTGACTGCGGATTGTTCTGAACTGTGGTGACGGCGGTTAGGGGCGGAGGGCCTGATCGAGTAGTTCGATTACGTGTGCAACCTTTTGATTGGTCTTATGAATCTGGGCGCCGGCCCGCAGTTGTAAAAGGCACCCGGGATTTGAAGTGGCAATGACTTCGGCGTGCGTGCTTTCGGCATGACGCATCTTTTCGGCAAGCAAATCCAGAGATGCGTTTGTTTCGGTGACGTTGTAGACGCCCGCGGACCCGCAACAAATTTCGGAGTAGGGCAATTCCACGAACTCGAGACCGGGGATGGAGCGGAGCAGCTTTCGCGGGGCTTCGCGAACTTTTTGTCCGTGCAGCAGATGGCAGGAGTCCTGATACGTCACGCGTACTGGAAGCGGCTTGAGCGTTGCCGAAAGGCCCAGGTTCGAGAGGAATTCGGTAACATCGCGGGTTTTTTTTGCGAATGCGCGTGCCTGCGAATATTCGGGCTCGTCCGGCGTGAAGAAATGCTCGTATTCCTTCAATGTCGACCCGCAGCCCGCGGCGTTGGTGACAATGGCGTCAACATCGAGGTGCAGGAATGCCAAAAGATTCTTGCGCGCGAGATCACGTGCCACGTCTCGGACGCCGGCATGTGCGGCGAGTGCTCCGCAGCAAAGCTGACCGTCGGGAACCACCACTTCGCAGCCGTTCGCGGTTAACACGCGGATCGTCGCTTCGTTCAGTTGAGCAAAACTGACGTTGGCAACGCATCCCGCAAAGAACGCGACATGGGCGCGAATCGGCCCAACCGCCGGAAACGCCTTGCCTACATGGCCGAAGAAAAAAGAATCGTCAATGCGGGGGAGCAGACCTTCGCGTTCGGAGAGGCCCAACACTTTCAGGATCCCTGTTGACCGCGCGACGGACTGCAAACCCGAGCGCTGGTAAAAGCGCAGCAGCCTCGCTGCCGCAGCGATGCGAGTCGGGTGCGGAAGCAAATGGCGGTACACCAGATCGCGCGCAGCTCTCGCGAAAAACGGGCGCCTGTAATCGCGTTCAATGCGTGCGCGTGCGTATTCCACGAGCTTGCCGTACTCAACGCCGGACGGGCAGGCCGTTTCGCAAGCGCGACAATCCAGACATTTGTCGATGTGATCGACGAACGAATCCGTGATCGGGACGTTGCCTTGCTCGACCTGGATCATTTGGTGAATGCGGCCGCGCGGAGAATCAGCCTCAAGATTCCAAAGTCGATATGTGGGACAGGCATTGAGGCAAAGCCCGCAATGGATACATCGCGCGTAGTCTTCGTAGACCGGGTTCAGGCCAGGAATTGTTTGCAGTGTCATGAGGCGATGGTTTATCCATGATAAGGCCACTGCAATTTGCGGCGAAGGCGAATCGACACACGGTGTATCGTTTTCGAGATCATTGGAAAGGGGCAGCGGTTCTAAATGCCTGCGACGAAACGGCCGGGAGCGAAAATATTGTGAGGATCGAACGCGGTCTTCAAGCGACGCATGAGCGGCGCGTCTGGAGCGGACGGCCCCCAGATATTGACGCGGCGTTTTAATTCCGTTGGAGAAAACAGAATCGAGGCGTTGCCTGCGTGCGATCCCGCGAATTCAAAAACCGCTGACGCAACCTCGGCGAGAGCGGCGATCGTCTCATCATCAAGAACCTTGGGTAAGAGTGTGAAGTATGACGGACCGGAACCGCCGGCCATTATTGACCACGGAATTTTGTGGCTCGCAGCGAGATCGCGTAAAAACAAAACGTCACGTGGCATCGTCGGAAGAAGATTGATTTTGAAAATCGTTGCAGCCGCAGTCGACGATAGCAAAGTGGCCAACAGTTCCCTGACCCCAACGTGGAGAAGTCTGCCGGCGGTGTCGTCCAATAAAGTGTAATTGGCGGCTCCGGATTGTTGCGCGTACTGAATCAGTTCCGAGGAATAACGCCCCAGAATCGCTTCTGTGCCTTCGAACGCAATGCACACATGCCAATGTCCGCACAGGAACCATGGAGGCAGACGCGAGCCGTGGTGGTCTTGTGATCCAGCCAGGCGTTCGGCAGAATCTTCGTCCAGGATTTCGAATGAGCTGGGTTGAAGATACGATTTAGCCACGCGCGATTGAAAGCGGAGGATGGCGTCGACAGAATCAAAAGCAATCACGAGATGTCCGTGGCCTTCGGGAGACGGGAAGGTCCGAAAATTTAGACGAGTGATGACAGCGAGAGTTCCCAGGGAACCGATCAGCAATTTGTGCAGGTCGTATCCGGTGACATTTTTGACCACGCGGCCGCCACTTTTCGTCATCGCACCGGCACCATTTACGAATTCAGCGCCAATGATGAAATCGCGCGGGGAACCGTAGCCCGGGCGCAAAATCGAATTGATACTCGAAGCGATGGTTCCCCCGATGGTGGATTCCTGAAAGAACGGAACGGCCAGCGGAACGAATTGATGGTGCTCGCCAAGAATATTCGCGAGTTCAGCCAGACCCATTCCGGCATCTACGCTGAGAGTCAGGTCGGCGTGGTCGTAATGCGCAATCTGATTGAGGCCAGTCATATCCAGCGCAATATCGTAGCGGCTCGGCGGCATACCGATGCCGAGTTTAGTACGACCTCCGCACGGGATCAGGGCAAGCTTGTCCTGGAAGGCAAATTTCACCACTTCAGCGACTTCCGCTGCCGATGTTGGTTTTACAATCGCCGAGGGAAGCACGCCATCGACGGCGTACTTTTGGCAGGACGCCGGATCACCACTGACCTGTGTCGTTGCGATAATAGATTCGAGCCGCGACCGAACACTCGCCATCAAGGTGCTCATAGCGGAGCAACTCTGACCGCAGCCTGCGCGCGCGGGGTTATTTCGCCGCAGCCTTTGTTGAGCGGAAAGATTTTGCCGGGATTGAGCGCGGCGATGGGATTGAATGCGTCATGAACGCGCCGCATTAATGCAAAATCGTCATCCGAGAAAAGCAGCGGCATCAATTCGCTCTTCTCCATGCCCACGCCGTGCTCTCCGGTGAGCGCGCCGCCAATTTGCACACAATAGCGAATGATTTCCGCCGAAGCTTTTATCGCTCGCTGAAATTGTTCCGCATCTCGGGGGTCGAACAGAACGATGGGGTGCAGATTTCCATCGCCCGCGTGAAAAATATTTCCAATCTTGAAATCATATTGCACGCCAATTTCGTGGATGCGACGGAGCGCCTGGGGGATTTTCGAACGCGGAATGACGCCATCGAGAACGTAGTTGCTGGGAGCCAGCCGCCCCATCGCGCCAAACGCGTTTTTGCGTCCTTTCCACAAAAGCTCGCGCTCGCGATCATCGCGAGCCACGCGCACTTCACGTGCGTGGTGCTGGCGGCAAACATCGTCGACCGCCGCGACTTGGGCGGCAACCGCTTCGGCCAACCCCTCGAGCTCGATCAACAGTACCGCCGCGCTATCCATGGGAAATCCCGCGTGGATGTAGTCTTCGACGGCGCGCAGAGTCCAGCCATCGAGCATTTCGCAGGCCGCAGGAGTTATGGCACGCGCGGTGATGTCCGCGACCGTTTCGGAAGCGTCGTCGACGCTGTCAAAAATTGCCAGCAAGGTCTTGACGCTTTCCGGTTTGCGCAAAAGTTTGACGGTAATTTCCGTGACCAGAGCTAATGTTCCTTCGGAGCCTACGAAAAGTCCGGTGAGATCGTAGCCTGACGTGTCCCCATGGCGGCTGCCGATGCGACAAATCTCACCGTCGGGGAGGACAAGCTCCAACGCGGTCACGTGGTTGGTGGTGACTCCATACGCCAGCGTGTGCGGGCCGCCGGCATTTTCCGAGACGTTGCCTCCGATCGTGCAGGACTTCCAACTGGAAGGATCAGGCGCGAAATACAGCCCGGCGTGTTCCACCGCGTGCGTCAGGTCGTAATTCACGACCCCAGGTTGCACCACAGCGCGTTGATTATCGGCATCGATTTCCAGAATGCGATTCATACGCGCAAAAACGATCATGATTCCGCCGGTACGCGCGAGCGCGCCGCCAGACAAACCGGTTCCGGCACCGCGCCCGATGATCGGAACGTTGTGTTGCGCCGCGAGTTGCACAATGCGGGAGACCTCTTCCGTTGAGGTAGGAAACACGACGGCGCCCGGTCGGCCTTTTTCGACGGAGCCGTCATATTCATACAGCAGCAAATCTTCGGGGCGATGGAGGACAGTAGACTTCCCAAGGATAGCTTCGAGCCCGCGGATAATTTGACGATCCATTTTTTGCTTAGCGATGCCTCGGCCTGGAACAGCGCCTGTTGTCACTATAGAGACTGTCAGAGCGTGCGCGCAACGTGCGTTCACGCAGGCAGTAACCTGTGTTAGTGTAATTTTTCAACAAGAGGAAGCATGGCTCGTCCCAAAGTGTTTTCCACACGGCCGCTGTTTGACGCGGCGCGCAAAATCCTGCAGGAGAAGTGCGAACTGGAATATTGGAAGCTCCCTGAGCGGATTTCGCGGCCGGAACTTCTCGCACGCGTGGCCGACAAACAGGGACTGGTGTGCCTGTTGACCGAGCGCGTGGATGATGAACTTTTGAACGCCGCGCCGCACTTGCGCATCGCCGCCAATGTAGCGGTAGGCTTCGATAATATCGACGTCCCTGCGTGTACCCGGCACAAAGTGGCCGCGACGAATACTCCCGGAGTGCTGGACGAAACGACGGCGGATTTTGCGTGGACACTAATGATGGCGGTGGCGCGGCGCCTGGGCGAAGGCGAGGCGCTGGCGCGCTCCGGCAATTGGAAAGGCTGGGACCTGGATCAATTAACCGGAACGGATGTGTGGGGAAAAACTCTCGGGCTTGTGGGCTTCGGACGGATCGGTCGAGCGATGGCGCGGAGGGCCGGCGGCTTCCAGATGAAGGTGATCTACACGGATGTCCAGCGTGTTTCCGAGAACCTGGAAAAAGAATTTAACGCCGAGTACCGCGACCTCAGTGCGCTGCTTTCGGAGGCGGACTTCGTGAGCGTGCATGTGCCGCTGCTGCCGGAAACACGCGGACTGTTTAACGGCGCGAACTTCTCCAGGATGAAGCCAACCGCGTATCTCATCAATACCTCGCGTGGCCCGGTATTGGATGAAGCGGCGCTGGTACACGCGCTGGAGAGCAAAAAGATCGCTGGAGCAGCTTTGGATGTTTACGAAAACGAGCCATTCATTCATGCGGGTTTGAAGCGCCCCAATGTGGTGCTCGCGCCGCATATTGCTTCGGCTTCGCTGGAAACGCGCACGAAGATGGCGTGCATCGCAGCCGAAAACATAATTGCGTTCTTCGATGGAAAGCGCCCCCCCAACGTTCTGAATCCCGAAGTAATACGATCCACGTGAGCAGCGCTTAATTTTTGATGACAGATTTGAAGCAACTCGCCCGCAGTATTTTCAACGAAACATTGGCCGCAATTGATATTCCATTGACGATGCAGCGCAAGTTGAGTCGTGACGGGTCGCTACTCCGTTGCGGTGGCGCATCGATAGATCTTCACGAGTTTCGCGATATACGCGTGGTGGCGATTGGAAAAGCAGCTCACGCGATGATGGACGGCCTGAAAGCTTCGATACCGGCAGACGTATTGTTCGAAGGTATCGTGTCGGCACCCACCAAACCGTCGAATTATCATAAAGGCGTGAAGTGCTTCGCCGGCGGACATCCAATTCCGAACCGGGAGAGCTTGCAGGCGGCCACTGCAATTCGCGGACTCCTGGCGAACGCAAATGAGCGGACGCTGGTATTTTTTCTTTTGTCGGGAGGCGGATCGGCGCTCGCTGAGCTGCCACTCGACGATCGGATTACCTTTCCGGATTTGCAGGATATGCATCGCATCCTGGTGCATTGTGGTGCGCCCATCGATGCAATCAACACGGTTCGCAAACATATTTCGGCAGTGAAAGGTGGGCGCCTTGCTGTCGCGGCCGGACGCGCAACCAAAATAACCCTCGCCGTAAGCGATGTGCCTCCCGGCAAGGAATCGGCGCTGGCCAGCGGGCCCAGTTTGCCTGATCCCACAACCTTGCGTGACATGGAAAAAGTTCTGGACGAGTATTCGATACGGGCAAAACTTCCCGCCGCGTTTCAACGATGGATGGATTCCGGCACCGTGCCAGAGACGCCTAAGGCCGGCGACCCCGCGTTTAACAATGCTTATTTTTCTGTGCTCCTCGGACTGGACGAATTATTCCACCCCGCTCATCATGCCGCCGAGGCCGCAGGCTGCGTGACCTGTTGCGACAACAACACCGACGACTGGCCGATTGACCTCGCAGCTAAATATTTGCTGTCGCAACTCGAAGAGTTGCGCAGAACCAATCCATCAAGGCGCGTGTCGGTAATCGCGGATGGCGAAGTGAGCTCACCTGTGCTTGGTCATGGAATCGGCGGCAGAAATGCCGCGTTTGTTCTGGAGTGCGTGGAGAGAATTGCCGGGAAAAAGATCTGCGTCCTAAGCGCCGGGACCGACGGCATCGATGGAAATAGTCCTGCCGCAGGCGCTGTAGCGGATGGCAACACTCACGCGCGTGCGCTGGCGGCTGGGATCGATCTTCGCGATGTTTTCCTGCGCAGCGATGCGCATACGTTTTTCGAGCGTCTGGACGACGCCGTCGTCACCGGGCCAACCGGCAACAATTTGCGAGATTTGCGAATTCTAATTGCCGAGCCGTAAGGAACGCCGATTGCTGTCGTGGTCAAACACTCCGTTGCAGACGCTTCGAGAAATCTGTTTTGCCGCGACGTATACGTCACCGTTCGGCCAGCAGATTGTCCAGACGCGTTAATGTTTTACCGGCGGCAATCGCGTTTCGATAGACTTCAGCCGGTCATTCATTTCCTCGATCAGATGCTCGAGTTTATCCAGCCGTCCGCCGACGTTCGATCGGTCGTGATCGCCACCGGCATTCGTAGCATCCTGCTCCTCTCCATCATCGCCATCATCAGCCGCGTCGCGATGGGCCGCTGGCTTTTCTTTTGCCGGGCGCTTCAGGCGCGCGATTTGCGTTTTGATCATCGGCGCCATTTCAATGCTCAGGCTGTCACTCTTCAGCAGTTCTTCTAGAGCAGGAATGGCCGAAGCATCTTCGCGCGCGCCAAGCGCGTACAGCGCGGCCACGCGAACGGGAAAGTGCGGCTCCGAAAGATACGCGGAAAGCTGTTTGGTAATTTCCTTGTTGTCCTTTTGCAGCCGTCCCAGGCTGGCGATAGCAGCCTCGCGAGAGGGCATGGTCTTGCCGGCGACCGCCCACTCGCGCAGCAAGGGCACCGCTTTGTCGTCTCCCAGCGGACCGAGTGAACGTAAAGCGGCGTTGCGAAGGAAATCGTCCGGCGAATCCGCCGCAATCGCGGCATTCAAGGTTGCGAATGCGTTGGGAGCTTTCAATTTGCCTAGCGCCTGCAAGGCCGCGGCCCTGGCGCGATAAGAGTTATCGCTGTCTCTTATACACATCT
>CAXMLS010000328.1:0-9567 GCA_964194235.1 uncultured bacterium
GATGTGTATAAGAGACAGGTGTTAAGCCCCGACCGGCGACACCTGGAGCTCACCGAATCAAGTCCGGTAGACGAAGCGGGATCAGCCCAGCACCTGCGTACTTACTGGCGAATCGTTCAGAAGCGCCGCTGGACCCTTTTCTCCATCTTGCTGGTCGTGTTCACGTTGGTGCTGATCGGTACTCTTAAGGAAACACCGGTGTATCGCGCCCGGGCGCTGGTGGAGATCGAGAAGGAAAATCCCAGCATTCTGACCGTGCAGGAGCTCTTTCAGTTGGAAAACGTTTCCGATAACTACCTGGAAAGCCAGTACAAGATCCTTCAGGCGGAGAGTCTGGCGAAACGAGTGATCGATCAACTCCATCTTGATCAGGTGAAGGAATTAAATCCGGCGCCAGGTTGGTGGCAGCGGAGCAAAACTGGCAAAACAGTCGATCAGGACCCGCTTGCCTATTCGGACAGCCAACAAGGTATTTTGCATCGGTTTGCCAGCCGTTTGACCGTCGAGCCCGTCCGGCAGAGCCGTCTGGTGCATGTCAGCTTCGAATCTCAAGACCGCATACTGGCGGCAAAAATTGTAAACGCGCTTACCGCAAATTACATCGAAGGAAATCTCGAAAATCGGTGGGAAGCCACACAGAAGGCCACGGAATGGATCTCCCAGCAGTTGCAGGGACTGAAAATCAGATTGGAAAAGTCTGAAGACGACCTCCAACAATATGCGCAAGCCAATGGTTTGCTGTTTCTTGAATCGGGTCCGGGGAAAAGCGAAAACATCATGGACGAGCGTCTGCGGCAGCTGCAGGAAGAGCTGACTAAAGTCCAGGCGGAGCGCTACGAAAAGGAATCGATTTACCGGCCAGTGCAGTTGGGAGATTACGATTCGTTGCCCGCTGTAATGGACAACAGACAGATGCAAGATCTAAGCACGCGGCTGACGGATCTGCAGACTAACTACGCGCAACTGGCCACCACGTTCTCTCCCGATTACCCCAAATTGAAGCAGCTGCAAAACCAGATTAATGAAACGCAGTCCATTCTTGAGCGCGAGCGTAAGCGTGCTGCTAACCGACTGACCAACGAATACAACGCGGCGGTTCACCGGGAAGCTTTGGTCGAGCAGGCCTTCGGGGAGCAGGAAAAACGCGCCAATGAAATGACCGTTAAATCGGTCCAGTACAACATCCTGAAGCGCGAAGTGGATACCAACAAACAGCTCTATGAAGGATTACTTCAGCGGATGAAAGAGGCCAGCGTTTCCGCGGGTCTGAAGGCCAGCAACATTCGCATCGTGGACGCGGCGGTGCCGCCGGTAAGCCCGGCAAAACCTTTCGTCGCACTGAACCTGGCGTTAGCGCTTGTGCTGGGTTTAACCGGCGGTCTCGGGATGGCTTTCCTGCAGGAGCATCTGGACAATACGCTGAAGACCTCTGAAGACGTGGAACGTTTCGTGCAGTTGCCGGCGCTGGCCACGATCCCCGCTCTCGAATCATTGAACGGACATCGCCAGGTTTACGGTTTGTCGAACCTCGCACGGCCACGCGGACAATCGCACAACGGTTCTTCTCCAAAACCTGCCGAGAGGTTCCGCATCGATGAGAATTCCCCGGAACACTCGTCTTTGAGTGAGGCTTTCCGTGGACTGCGCACCTCGGTGCTGTTGTCCACGGCCGACCGTCCACCGCGCACGTTGTTAGTCACGAGCGCGCAGCCAGCTGAGGGCAAGACGACGGTAGCTACGAATTTGGCGATCTCATGGGCGCAGTTGGGCCATCGGGTGCTTCTGATTGACGCGGATCTACGCCGTCCCACGATTCATAAAGTATTCAAAATTCCTGCGGCACCCGGGTTGGTCAGTTATCTCGCCGGTCTGTGGGATTGGCCTGCGGTGGTGAAATCCACCACAGTAAACGGTTTGGACGTGATGCCCAGCGGCCCCGTGCCGCCGAATCCCGTGGAACTGCTCTCCAGCGATCGCGTGCGGAAACTGTTTCGGGAAGCCGCCGATATCTACAACATCGTCTTAGTTGACTCGCCTCCTGTTCTCAATGTGGCGGATAGTCGCGTTCTTGCCGCCGAAGTGGAAGGTGTGGTGCTCATTGTGAAGGGGAACGTGACTTCTCAAGAGGTGGCGCGGCGAGCGCGCACTTGTGTGCAAAACGTGGGAGCCAACGTCATCGGGGTGGTGCTCAACAACGTCGATGCGCGCAGCGATGATTATCATTACGAATATCGCGATTATCACCGGGATGTGGCTGAAAAGCATGCGGAAGGAGAGGCCGGCGAGTGAGTCCGCAAAGCGCATTTGGTTTTCCGGCAACGTTGAAGACCGGAAGTCTCGCCCAATCCATTTTGTTTTTGTACCGCAGTCGGCTGCCGATACTGGTGGCTTGCGAAATAGAGTGATCAGGCTTCTCCGTACAGTCGTCGCGTTGTTTAGGCTGTAGCGCGCAGGTTCATAGAAGCTCAAGTCACTCTCACACTGTGAGAGACGATGGCGAAGCCTCGTCTGCTCAGGCCGGCCCGCGTATCTATCGGAGGAACACCTCAAATGCTTCAGATCGCAATGGAATCTTCCAGCGGAACAGAAACTTTCTTGGCTCCCAGGCAGTGCGCGGCGCCAAGTTGGTATGCGGCCTACACCGTTGTGAATCATGAGAAGCGCGTGGCGGAACAGCTGGAGATGAGGTCTATTGAGCAGTTCCTCCCAACGTATGAATCCGTGCGCCGGTGGAAGGACCGGCGCATGCAGTTGCAGGTGCCGCTCTTTCCGGGCTACCTCTTCGTGCATATTCCACTGGAGGCGCGACTGGATGTTTTGCAGATTCGGAGTGTGGTTCGACTGGTCGGATTCAACGGTTGTCCTCTGGCGCTTCCCGATCTGGAAATTGAAGCGCTTCGCCAGGCACTGAGCGATAAATTGCGGATACAGCCGCACCCTTACCTGAAGATTGGCCGCCGCGTGCGAATTCGTAGCGGTCCGCTGAAAGGAATGGAAGGCATTCTGGTAAACCAGAAAGGTAATTTTCGTGTTGTGCTTTCCATCGAACTCATCATGCGCTCTGTCGCGGCCGAGGTGGATGTTGCGGATCTGGATTTTCCCGCTCAAGATCGCCATCTCCCTGAATAGCTACTTTGCGGCTGGTCCTGATCGGCAACCTCCTAGCCAACGGTTACGGCTCCATTCCAAATAGCGAAACAGGTTCTCTCTGGCGACTTCTTCGAATCAAAGTCGGTTCCGTTTAAAGTAACGAGCACCGCACCACGTCCAGCAACAATGCCCGCTAATCAGGTCTACCAATTTTATTCCCGACTTAACCAGCGAATAATTGACGCATTGATTTTTGCGATCAGTTTCTATCTGGCGTACGAGATCCGGTTTGCATCCAGGGTCCCGCCCTCGAGCGAACATCAGATGTGGCTCTATCTTGTGCCCTACATGTTTGCAGGATTGCTGGTTACGTCGCTATTTGGCATCTACCAATTGGTTTGGCGTTACATCAGTCTTGCCGACGCAATTCTCATCGCCCGCAGCCACGCGGCCTTTTCCGCAATTATCGCCATCGCGAACTTCACGCTGCTCAAATACAGCGCGTTGTTCCGCATTCCGCGCAGCATCATCCTGATTCAGTTCCTGGTCGCGCTGGTTACCGCTCTCGGCGTGCGAGCTCTGCGACGCATCACCTTTGAATGGTCGGTAAGCAACAAATCCATCAAAGGAATACCTACAAGAGTCGTACTGGTGGGGGCCGGCCCGGCGGGCATGATGGTGGCCAGAGAACTTGCCGCCGGCCGCAATATCTGTCCGGTCGGGTTTTTGGACGACGATCAACGCGTCATTGGCACTCAGATTTGCGGGCTACGGGTTCTTGGTCCGATTAACTCTTTGCCTGTTGTGGTCCGGCAACATGATGTCGATGAGGTCATCATCTGCGTAGCGCGAGAACAGCAGACATTGGTGCGTCGGATTTGGGCCCTGTGCGAACAGCTTACTGTCCGCATCCGCACCGTTCCCACAATGGATGAGATCCTGCAAGCAAAAATAAATATCGCCGCTTTCCGCGACGTCGAAATGCACGACTTAATGGAGCGCGAGCGAACGCAGATTGCCTTCACCGACGAGACTGCCATGGCCTATCAGGCGAAACGCATTCTGATTACCGGCGCCGGCGGATCCATCGGCTCAGAATTGGCTTTCCAACTCGCGAAGCTCGCTCCCCGTGAACTCATCCTCCTGGATAAAGATGAAAACGGATTGCACGATGTTTGTCTGCGGATTCACGCAAATGACGATGGCTTGAGAATTCATCCTGTTGTCGCGGACCTGCGATTTCCCGATCGCATCCAGGGGATATTTTCTCGCTTTCGTCCGGACGTGGTCTTCCATGCCGCCGCTCACAAACACGTGCCTTTGATGGAGGTTAACCCGTGCGAGGCGATCCTCAACAACGTAACCGGCACGCGAAACCTGGTGGAAAATTCTCTAACATTCGGAGTTGGCCGATTCGTTCTCATCTCCACGGATAAAGCGGTAAAACCGGCCTCCATCATGGGCGCAAGTAAGCGCGTTTGCGAAATGCTCGTCCAGCTGAACAGTGATTCGCACGCCAGTTGTTTCTGTTGTGTGCGATTTGGGAATGTCCTGGGAAGCCGTGGCAGTGTGGTGCCGGCATTTCAGAAACTTATTGCCCGTGGTGCACCTCTGCACGTCACTCATGAGGACGTTGAGCGCTATTTGATGACCATTTCGGAGGCGGTCTCACTGCTCTTGCAAGCAGGAAGCCTGGCGACGAGGGGAGAGACCTTTGTTCTGGACATGGGCAAACCAGTGCTCATCCGCAACCTGGCGAATCGCCTGATCGAGCACTGCGGCCTGCGGCCCGGGCGAGACGTTCCCATCGAGATTACCCACTTGGGTCCAGGCGAGAAACTTTCCGAGGAATTATTCGACGGTTCCACCGAAATCCTGTCGCCCACGAGCCATTCTAAAATTAATCGTGTTCAGGCCCTGCCCGTCGACGCCCCGAACTTTGTAAAGAGAGTAGCAGCCTTGGAATTGGCCGCCCGCGAGGATCGCGCGGGCGACTTCAGCCAGATTTTGCGCGATCTGAATATAGGTTTCTGTGGCCAGCAAACCATAACCGCAGCTGACGATCCTGACGATTTGATTCCGGCTCTCGCACCAGCGCTGCTGCGAGTACAAGCCGCGAAGCAGGGATAAATCGAAGACTTTTAGTGGAAACTGGGTGACACAATTACATGAGAGTTTCATCATGAACCTCACGAACGCAACAATTCTGATAACCGGCGGGACGGGATCCTTTGGAAAAAAACTTACCGAAGTGCTCCTCGGTGCGTATCGTCCCAAGAAACTCATCATTTTTAGCCGGGACGAACTCAAACAGCATGAAATGCGGCAAAACTTCCCGGACACGGGAGATTCGCCAGTGCGTTACTTTATTGGCGACGTTCGCGATCGCGAAAGATTGGAACGGGCCTTCAACAAAGTCGATATCGTGGTGCACGCCGCCGCTCTGAAACAGGTTCCCGCCTGTGAATACAATCCTATCGAGGCCATTCAGACCAATGTGATTGGCGCGCGAAACATCATCGACGCGGCCATTAACCAGAATGTGAAAAAAGTGATTGCCATCAGCACCGATAAAGCCGTGAATCCCGTCAATTTGTACGGCGCCACCAAACTTTGCGCGGAGAAATTATTTGTACACGGCAACGCCTACTCCGGTGACGATGGCTGCCGTTTCTCCTGCGCTCGATACGGCAACGTAGTGGGCAGCCGCGGCAGTGTGGTGCAGCTTTTTGCGGAGCAACGGAAACTGGGCATCGTAAGCGTCACCGACGAGAGGATGAGTCGCTTCTGGATTAGCCTGGAGCGCGGAGTCAGTTTCGTCATTCACAGTATCGAGGTGATGAAAGGCGGCGAAGTCTTTGTTCCCAAAATTCCCAGTATGCGAATCCTCGACGTCGCCAGAACGATTGCGCCGGGATGTCAGATTCGGTATGTGGGCATCCGGTCGGGAGAGAAATTGCACGAAGTTCTGGTGAGCGAGGACGAAGCGCGGCACACCCTGGAGTTGGATGACATGTATGTCATCAAGCCTTCCCATCCTTGGTGGCAGCAGGAGTACTGGGAAAACGCTACGCCCGTTCAGGATGGATTTTCATACAAGAGTGATACCAATTCCCAGTGGCTTTCCCTGGATAACTTTCGAGAACTCCTATATGACCACAGCAGCGAAAACGTCGAAGTCGCTCGCGCTTGATGGCGGAACGCCCATCCGTGCCCGCCGATTGCCTTACGGCCGGCAAGACTTGGATGAGCGCGATATTCAGGCCGTTGTAGATGTCCTACGCTCGGATTGGTTGACGACCGGACCAAACGTTGTGGAATTCGAAACCGCTGTCTCGCGCGTTGTAGGAGCGCGAGAAGCCGTGGCAGTCAGCAACGGAACGGCTGCGCTCCATGCCGCTCTCCATGCCGCGAAGATCGGCCCGGGCGACGAGGTCATCGTACCCGCAATCACATTCATCGCTACCGCCAATTGCGTAGTGTACTCGGGGGCCACACCCGTATTCTCAGACGTCAACGCGGAAACCCTACTCTTGGATCCGCGTGATGTCGAACGCAAAATCACCTCACGCACGCGAGCCATCCTTGCAGTAGATTACGCGGGTCAACCGTGCGATTACGATGCACTGCGCGAAATTGCCAAAAAAAATGATTTACTCCTAGTAGCTGACGCGGCCCATTCCTTGGGCGCACGCTACAAAGGACGCCCGGTGGGGTCGCTCGCCGACCTGACCACTTTCTCGTTTCACCCCGTCAAGCACATCACCACGGGAGAGGGCGGCATGATCGTTTGTGACGACCCGCACAAAGCAGTGTCGATGCGAGTGTTTCGAAATCACGGCATTGACCGCAACCACCAGCAGCGTGCGGAACAACACAGCTTTGAGTATCAGATGGTGGAATTAGGCTTCAATTATCGGTTGACCGACTTTCAATGTGCTTTGGGGCTTAGCCAACTGCGCAGGCTGCCGGCTTTCGTTGCGCGCCGTCAGGCCATCGCGGCGCGCTACAACGCAGCATTTGCCGAACTCGAAGAAATTAATCCGTTGATCGGCCGGTCCGAGATTTCTCATGCCTATCACCTTTATGTCATACGCCTCGACACATCCAGGCTGGGCGCAAACCGGGAAGAAATCTATAACGCGCTGGAGGCCGAAGGAATTGGGATTAATGTCCATTACCTTCCGGTTTATCTGCATCTTTTTTATCAGCAGCGTTTCCAGATGAAATCTGGCCTGTGTCCCGTGGCGGAAACCGTTTACAAAAGCATACTGAGCTTGCCTATTTTCCCCGCCATGGGCGATCAGGATGTTTTCGACGTGATCGATGCGGTGCACAAGGTTGTAGAACACTACGCTGCGGAACGGGGCTAACACCCGTGAACACACAACTGAAAAATTGGAGCAGCGATTTTGGCCGCGAGTATACCAATCGTAATGTCGTTGACTGGCAAGCCCGTTTGCCTGCGTTTCGGACTATGTTGTCGGGGTTAAAAATGAATCGGGTTCTGGAGGTCGGATGCAATCGCGGTCACAATCTTTTGGCGCTTTCGAATCTGCTGGATCGGAAATCTCAAATTGTCGGGATTGAGCCGAATTCTTATGCTGTGGAAATCGCCCGAGCATCAAGTCCACAAATAGCGGTTTTGCGCGGGGATATCTCGGATCTTCCATTCAAGACGGGATATTTTGATCTGGCGTTCACCGTAGGTGTTCTGATTCATATTCCCCTAGATTCGTTACCGGCTGCAATTTGCGAACTGTCGCGCGTTAGCAGCCGCTTCCTGTTGGCTGCGGAATATTTCTCTGAACGGGATACCGCGATGCCCTACCGCGGGCAGACCGATCTTCTTTGGAAACGTAATTTTCTCGAACATTTCCAGAAATGTATTCCGAACATCCGTCTGCTACGAAGTGGTTATTGCGGCCCGCAAGATGGCTTTGATTCCGTCCATTGGTGGTTGATGGAACAATTGGGGAATCAACCGTGAGAACTATTGCGATCGTGCAGGCACGCATGGGAAGCACGCGCTTGCCGGGTAAAGTTCTGCGAGACCTGGGCGGCGCCACCATGCTGGAGCGCGTGGTCACTCGAGTTCGCCGTTCCACTCTAGGCGGTTCCGTCGTAGTGGCCACGAGTACTGCGTCTGCGGATGACGCGATCATTGACGAATGCCACCGTTTAGACGTGGCGGTGTATCGCGGCAGTGAACTGGACGTGCTGGACCGCTACTACAAAACTACAGCGCAATTCCACGCAGACGCAGTACTGCGGATCACCGCCGATTGTCCCTTCATCGAGCCTTCTTTAATCGATGAGCTGCACCGTTGTTTTTGCGACTGCCAACCCGACTACGCCAGTAATTGCATGACCCGCACCTATCCTCACGGCTTAGATGCTGAGGTAATGACTTCTGCCGCGCTGTCCCGAGCGTGGCGGGATGCGTCTCTGCCCTATCAACGTGCCCACGTGACACCGCACATCTACGAGAACCCGTCGGTGTTCTCGTTGCTCTCGCTTATGGGAGAAGAAGACCATAGCAGCCAACGGTGGACGGTAGACACTGCGGAAGATCTGGAATTCGCAAGGAGTGTCTATCTTTGTCTCGACAACCGGGATGATTTCCGCTGGACCGACGTTCTAGATGTTCTCGATGCTCATCCGCAGTTGATGCTCAGAAATCAGCACGTACGGCAAAAATTGCTCATCGAAGGGTAAACGCGCTGGGTTTGCAGCTCACCGGTCGGCCGGTCGGCCAAACCCGTTCTAGCACAAATTTCAGGCGAATAACTTATGACCACTAACATTCGATATTGCCAGCGGTGCATTATGCCGGAGACAAAGCCGGACCTCTATATTGACGATAACGGTGTTTGCAATGCCTGCCGTCAAATCGAACTCAGGCCGCGAGTTGATTGGCAAGCGCGCGAAAACGAGCTGCTTGAAATTCTGAAACGCTACCGGAATCGGCAGGGCGGAAACTACGACTGCATCGTTCCGGTCAGCGGCGGCAAAGACAGCCATTTCCAGGTTCTTCGCATGCTGGAGCTGGGAATGAATCCGCTGTGCATAACCGCCACCACCGATAAGCTTTCCGAAATCGGCAGATACAACATTGAGAATTTAAAAAAATGCGGTGTGGATTATATCGAGGTAACCCCTAATCCGGTGCTCCGCAAGCGCCTCAATCGACTGGCGCTGACCCAAGTCGGGGATATTTCCTGGTCTGAGCATGTGGCTATCTTTACCGTTCCGGTTCGTATGGCTGTACAGCTGGGCGTGCCGCTCATCATCTGGGGAGAAAATTCTCAAAATGAATATGGCGGGCCGGCAGCCGCGGCAAATAGCAATACGCTTACGCGGCGTTGGCTTGAGGAGTTTGGCGGACTACTCGGCCTTCGCGTTTCTGATTTGACGGACGCCGAAGGAATCGAACCGAAACACTTGATTCAGTACACCCTGTCTCTTATACACATC
>CAXMLS010000329.1:0-2699 GCA_964194235.1 uncultured bacterium
ATATTATTCCGACCGTAAATACCACATCGAAGCAGACGGCGTGCTGCATAGCATGGTGAACTTCACCGACGAAGAAGCAAAAGCGATTGTGGACGAATCGCACCGCCTCGGCAAAAGAGTAGCGGCGCACGCCATCGGATCGGACGGCGTTGCAGCGGCTTTGCGCGCGGGAGTGGATTCCATCGAGCACGGCGACGGACTGACCGATGCGCTGCTGGATGAAATGGCGAAGAAAGGAGTGTACTGGGTCCCGACCATTACCGTGGGCGCTTACGTAGCGCCGGGCCGTGGCGGCAGCTGGACGGCGATGGTGGACCTGGAAAAAGCCGCGTTCCAGAAAGCGTTGAAGAAAAATGTCAAGATCGTTTTGGGAACCGACGCGGGAGGATTCGACTGGAAGGAGTTGAACCAATCCAAGGAGTTTGAATATTACGTGCAGTACGGAATGACGCCGATGCAGGCGATTCGCTCAGCAACATCGACGGCGAGTGAGCTGCTTGGCTGGAAAGATAAGCTCGGAACCGTGGAAGCCGGGAAGTGGGCGGATCTTGTGGCGGTAGGCGGCGATCCGCTGAAAGACATCACGGAACTTTCTCGAGTGAACTTTGTGATGAAGGGTGGAGTTGTTTACAAAAGCGAGACGCACTGAAGCTTGCAGAGGTAAACGGCAGGATTTACTGGGTGAGAAAGTTTTATTTCTTAAACTATTTTTGCCTAGTCCTGCACCACGGAATTATTTAACGCTCAGTAAAATGCAGCGCCACCGTCCACATTGATGGATTGGCCGGTCATGGCGCTCGAAGCGTCGGAACAAAGAAACAAAGCCGCGCGCGCAATTTCATCGGCGGTTTGTCCGCGTCCCTGCAAAATGGATTGCAGGAAGCCGGCGAGCTGTTCTTCCGAACTCACGCCAATTTTCTTCGCGAGCACCGCCCCCAAATCTTTGGACATAACCGTTTCCGTGACCGGGCCGGGGCAAATGGCGTTTACGCGAACTCCTTTGCGCGCGGCTTCCGCAGCGGTTACGCGGGTCAGAGCGAGCATGCCGGCTTTTGCGGCGGCATACGCGGAGCCCCAGGAAAAAGCGGACTTCGCCGACAAGCTGGAAATGTTCAGGATGACTCCGGTCTGCTTTGCGTACATCTCCGGCAACACGAGATGACTGAGCAGAAATGCGGCGCGCAGGTGTACGGCGATCACATGGTCGAACTCCGCGAGCGGATATTCTTCCACGGGAACGACGGGGCCGTAGTGGCCAGCGTTATTCACGAGTATGGAAATCGGTCCGAGGGTGTTACGCGCGGCCGACACGATGTGGCGGCAGTCGGCTTCGCGGGCAACGTCCGCGGTAGCGAAGGCCACCGTGCCACCTGCAGCCAGTATTTCCTTGGCAGTGGCGGTGAGTTCATCCTTGGTGCGGGCGGCGAGAAAGACCGATGCGCCTTCTTCTGCGAAGATTCGAGCGATGGCGCGGCCAATGCCGCGACCTCCGCCGGTTATAAGTGCGACTTGACCGTTTAGTTGCATGGTTGAGAAGGATAGAAGCACCAGCGCTGCGAATCAAGGACGGTGCGGCCGCGAAACAAAAATGACGCGTTTGCGGTGGAGCGATCGCCGAGTCTTCCTTGGGACATGGGAGCCAGGGCAAAAAATAAATAACAGCTTGCGAATAGACTACCCGGTGAAAAACAAAATGCCCGGCAGAAATTTGCCGCCGGGCATTTTTCGTTTTATGTTTTGCCAATACCGTGATTACTGCAACACGCAGACGCTACTTAGTCTTTGCCATGCTTCAGATCGCGAAGCAGGCGGTGGACTGCGTCGCGGACGTGGTCGGAAGAAAATGAGTTGCGGTTCATCTGTTTGCGCCCAACGGCACGGAAGGCAACTTTGTTGGTTCCTTGCTGCACCAAGTCGAAGACGATGGTCCCTTCGCGGTAGTGAATATTCTCGTACCTAACTTCAGGCGGTCCCCAATATCCCCATTGGTAAGATTCCCAGCAACCGAAGGGGCCGCAGACCAATCCGGGGTAGCCACCTCCATATCCGCCGTAACCCACGCGCTCAACGGTTCTGGTGTGACGGCGAATGCCGACATGGTAGTCCACCAGGAAATCGGCAGCGTGCGGATCGCTTACCTGATGGAAGCCTTTGGACGCCAGCGTTTGCTCGATGTCGGTACGAACTTCGAGGCGAAACGTATCGTTATCGAAGCTGGAGTCGCGCGCTATGGTTTCGCGGCGACCATCTCGAGAGATCACATCGCGAGAAATCACTTCGTCCTTGGGATGCGATTCGGCGGGTCGCCAGGCCCAAGTGGCGTGCCTGGGGATGACCACGCTGTGGTCGCGTACAACGTCGACATGTTCGTCGCAGCCAGCGAGGAATAAACCAGCGCCAAGCATCGCGGCGACAAGCAGTGGCGTTCGACTAGTACTAAAACTGGGGTGCCACATTTATGAATCCTCCAGGACCGAGGTGTCCGAGTTCCGGACCTGTCCTTTTATTGGAACCCGGAGTTGCAAGAAAAGTTGCAGTGGGAAGGGAGGTGGTTCTGGCCACGGGTCGATTGGAAGGGGGACCGGTCATAAGGCGGCCGGGCGGCTCTACGAGGACCTGGCCAGGAATATAACTGAACAATTATATATCTGACAGTGTAACTTGTTTGTTTGCGAAAAAATTGTCGGCATGCCGACAAT
>CAXMLS010000330.1:0-8354 GCA_964194235.1 uncultured bacterium
GAACTGGACCAATCCGGGTTTGTTCTTGAGGCTCGAATGATTCGTGGCAGGCTGGCCGAATCCCCAACCGTGCAGACTTCTATTGCATTCCGGCCGCTTGAACGATCCGACTTTCCGCAGCTTCAATACTGGCTCGCCGCTGCCCATGTGGCTGTCTGGTGGAATGAACATCTTGATCTAGCAGGTGTTGAAGCGAAGTTCGGTCCACGCGTGGATGGTGCCGAGAAAACTCACGTCTTCATTGTGGAGCAGGAGGGCATGCCAATTGGTTGGATTCAGTGGTACCTCTGGGCTGACTATCCGGAACACGCCCAGCAATTGGGAGCAGACCCCGCTTGTGCGGGCGTCGACCTCGCAATTGGAGAATCTGGGATGACAATCTTGGGATTGGGTCCAATTGCAATAAGCGAATTCCTCAAGCAATTCGTTCTTAGCAACCTCGCCGTTTGCGGCGTCATAACCGATCCTGAGGAAAACAATCTCAGATCTTTGAAGGCGTTCAAGAAAGTCGGCTTCAAGGTGGTGAAGACCGTTCAGCTTGTCGGTGAGCATAGCAAACGGCTAGTTATGCGCTTGGATCGCCTATAGGCAGCAGATATGAGAAGTGTTTTCGGCTCAACAGATTTAGATCGTGTTGCATCGACCGGTTGAGCTCGCAGCGTTAATCAGGCACTACCGGTTTCCAGTAACGGTCAGCCTGCGTAGCTTATGTTAGATTCAGCGGTAGTGTCGCCGTCCTTGGAGGCAAAACTTGAAAGCGTCTAGATTTTATCGAGTCGCCGCTGTTCTTCTGCTGCTTTTTGACATCGGACACACAGTTGGTTTTCGCCAGTCCGATCCCGAATGGGGAGTGGACACACTTCTTGGCTCAATGCGGTCCATTCACTTTAACGTGCAAGGGTTCAACCGGACTTATTGGGACCTCTTTGTTGGGGCCGGACTCTTTGTCTCCGTATTCCTTCTATTCGCGGCAGTATTAGCGTGGCAACTGGGTGCTCTTTCGCCAGAGACTTTGGGGCTCATGCGCGGCACTGCGTGGGCGTTCGCCCTTAGCTTTGCCGCCCTCACGATTTTGAGCTGGAGATACTTCTTCATCTTACCTATCGTTTTCTTAACCCTGATTACGCTGTCGTTGATTGCGGCGGCATGGCTTTCAGCGAAACCAAACTGAGACGTAAAACAGTCGATCCGGCTGGAAACCGCTGGGTTGCACATGCCGCTCCTCATAAACTTGCCAATTCTGGTCACGCCTTGCTGCGGCAGGCTACGCCCTAAGCTCCTGACAGAGATGAGAAAGCCAAAATTTAAGCCAATATCAGGTTCTACGAATGAATGAGACCGCTATTTCTGGCGTTGGCTGGCGTTTGGTATAGGCTGCGTCCTGCTCAATCCAGCAGGGCGATCTTGTCGCCCGGCCGGATGGTTCCCTCGACCAAAACAACACCGTAGACCCCAGCCTTGCCGTCATGGTTGCGAGCCACCAATCGCATCAGCTCGGGGTTCGGCTGCGCAGTGTCGGGATCGAGCGTCATCATCTTGCAGCGGGAGTCGCGTTTAACCACTGCGATCACCGTCTTTGCGCCGATCCGTAAGGTACGGCCTACGAACTCGTCTTCGCCGAAAGCACTTGCGGATTCGAGCTCGACATAAAGATTCGCGCGGAATCGCCGCTTGTCCACGTCGATTCCTAACTCCTTGCTCAGCTGGCGCACGGTTTGGATCGAAATGATCGAGACCGGGCGGCAATCTGTCATTGATCGATCGGATCGAAGCAGCGTCAGCTCATGCCTATCGCGAATGCCCTCGCGCAGCATGCTCATCAGCCGAGGATCATCAATTGCGAGCCGTTCTCCTGCTGGTGTCTCAACGTCCACCATAAGATCGGAAGAGTCCGCGTAGACTGGGGTGAGACCGGCACCTATGGCTTCAGCCTCCGCGAGGTTGCCCGGCTTTGTGGTGCGCTCGGGATGCCGATATCTGGGGCGATACAAGAGCATTGCTTCCTGCTCCCGCCCTGTCAGATATGGGAATCCTTTCGGCGCCGCCGAACTCCGAAAGGCGTAAAGACGATCACCGTAGACACCAGGAAAGCCGACAAAGGCCTCTTGCAACTCTTCACCGCGCATACTCTTGACCGGGTAGCGCCATAAACTCTCGATCTTTCCGACGGCTCTCATTCCAGCCCTCCGCGACTGTTTTAAGCATTGCCCAATGTGCTTGCCGATGCGTTGAACAGTAGCACTCGTCCTGGGCGGTTGACGGGCAAGTCGAAGGTTATTCCGGGCGATAAGGGTGGCCAGGTTGACTTCCCCTAAACACCGTTTCTGGACCGCGAGACGAGACGCCGATAGATTACTTCCATATTGCCGACCACCGACCTGGAAAAATAACTTACAAGCTGGAAGTTCGGAAGACCTGTCCCGGCGTACTATTGACCAAGTGGAGAGCCATCTATAGGATTCCAATATATAGGGGAGCTAGACCAATGATCGTACCGGCCATCAAACGCGGCAGCGGGGAACTGGCGATTCTCACGGTACTCGCTGCGGGGCGCCTTCACGGATATGAAATTGCCAAGCGCATCGAGCAGCAAACCGCTGGCGTGCTGCGATTCAACCTCGCGTCGCTCTACCCGATGCTTTATGGGATGGAAAAGCGTGGTTGGGTGAAAGGGACGTGGGAAATCGCGCACTCAGGGCGCCGGCGACGCTGCTATCGACTGACGCCCGCGGGGAGAAAGCGTCTCGCTCCGCTTCGGCGAGAATGGGCGGAGTTTTTCCGTGCGCTTCAACTGTTGGCGGGGTCTGCGCGTGCCTGATTGGGAGCAGATACTGAGGGAACGACTCAGTGACATGCGGCTGGAGCCGGTGGTGCAGGAGGAGATCATCGCCGAGCTTGCGGGGCACCTGGAGGACGCGTACGACAATCTTCTGGCGCAGGGTATCGACGCGAAGGAAGCACAGAACCGAGCTTGGACTGAATCTTCTAACGGCCGCGAATTGGCGCGCAAGATTCGGCGCGCGATACGAGGAGAAGATAAAATGAATAATGGATCGAAGCAGATCTGGCTGCCCGGGCTGGTCACGACAGGACTAGCGACGATTTTGCTGTCGTTTCTTTACTTCGCAGGAATTAGGCCTCTGGTAGTGTGGCCTCCTACGGAGAGTCCGGCGCTGTTCAATATCCCGTGGCTTCTGTCGCTCCCCGTTTTCGGGTTCATCGGCGCGTATTGGTCGCGCCGCGCTGGCGGCGGAACAGGCGCAAGGATCATCGCGGGTGTCTTCCCGTCACTATTCTACTTTGCATTTCCGTATCTGATTTTGCCCCTCGCGCTCGTTGTAGATCGAGGTTTGGGCCAACGATGGCGGCACTGGGATGGTTCTTGTTCTTCAGTAAATGGTACTTGCTAAACTGGGCGGCGCTGCCGTGTATTGCGCTGCTCGCCGGAGCTTTGCCAGTGGCGATCACTCGCGGCAAAGTGAATGGCGATGCGATGAATATCAACGAGCAAGCGGTGTCGCATTCGATCTTATAAACTAAAACGGAGGAATTACTGGCCACTCGGGGAATCGCGGGATCGCATGACGCAAAATAAAGAAATCATCAGCCAATGGAGTGAGTCGGCTCCGTACTGGGAAAAGCACCGCGCGATGATCCGAGAGATGTTTGCGCCGGTGGCTCAGGCGCTTATTGAGGATGCAGCGATCAGCAGAGGCTCCGCCGTCCTCGACGTAGCGACGGGGCCGGGAGAACCAGCACTGAGCATTGCGGAGGTGGTGGGACCAGAGGGCAACGTTGTGGGAACAGATGTAGTTGCGGAAATGGTGGAAGCTGCTCGCCGAGAGGGCAGCCGACGAAAACTGCACAACACCAGTTTTGAAGTAGCGTTCACCGAAAGTCTGCCCTTTCCGTCCAACAGCTTCGATGCTGTGGTAAGCCGCTTCGGCGTGATGTTCTTTCCGGCTCCGGCTGAGTGTGTCCGTGAAATGTTAAGGGTACTGAAGCCCGGCGGAAGAATCGCGATGGCGGTCTGGCATTTCGCGGAAAGAAATCCGTTTCATTACACCGTGTCGCAAGTTGTCGAACGTTATGTCGATTCTGCTCCGCCAATTCCGGATGCGCCAGATGCCTTCCGTTTTGCGAATCCCGGCGATTTGCTGGCGGTTCTTTCCCGGGCTGGCGCGACAGCGACGTCCGAACGGCTTTTGGCGTTCTCGATACGAGTGCCCATTTCGGTAGAAGATTTCTGGACGCTGCGATCCGAAATGTCAGAAAAACTTCGCACAAAACTCGCTGTCCTTGCAAAGCCACAAGTGGCGAAACTGAAAGGTGAGGTCATCGAAGCCATCCGTGTGTATTCTTCTGACGGCGAAATTAATTTTCCCGGGGAAGTTCTGATTGTGAGTGGTGGGAAAACGCCTTCCTAGGTCATCGAACAGTGCACTGGGGCCAGTTCCACTTGTGCGGTAAGCGCGTGCTCAGGTTCTAAATCCGAAGGCAAGCAACAGAAGTTACTCGATCAAGTCTCGATGCCATGAAACGTCCCTTACCGGTCACGATCCTAGGTTGTCTGTTTATCGTTACGGGTTTAGTGGGCCTCGCGTACCACCTTTCAGAACGACCGCTCGATAAATGGATCGTCGTTATTTCCTTTGTTCGGATTATCGCTGTCGCCGGCGGAGTGCTCTTGCTAATGGGTCAAGGCTGGGCTCGCTGGCTGCTGCTAGTGTGGCTTGCCTTTCACGTTGTCGTGAGCGCGTTTCACTCGATGTCGGACTCCATAGCGCATGTTGTGCTTTTGCTGGTGGTCGCCTATTTCCTGCTAGGGCCGCCTGCTTCCAAATATTTTCAGCCGGCAGGGCACCGTGAGAGATGAAGACGGTTCCAACGCTGCCGAGTGCGCAGCATTCGCTCGGCAGATTCGTTGACTTGCCTTTAGCGCGCAAACTAATATGGCGACCACATGGCGGACCCTCAGTCTCTTCTAGGCCAAACTGTTTCGCACTACCGCATTCTTGAGAAATTGGGCGGGGGCGGCATGGGAGTGGTATACCGGGCTGAGGACGCGCGCCTGGAGCGGTTCGTCGCGTTAAAATTCCTGCCAGACGAAGTCGCCAGCGATGCGCAATCGCTAGAACGATTCAGGCGCGAAGCACGGGCAGCGTCCGCCCTCGAACATCCGGCCCGCCCACCGAGATTTGAAACGACATCCTTCGAGCCATTGCTGAATTACTGTTTTTAATCTGGCGGTAAAGTTTGAGGGCGGCGCTTAAGACAGAAGTTGGAATTATGGAGAAAAACAGCGTGGAGAAAAAATCGAACGAAGGAAAGATGGATTACATCGAACTTCCCGCGAAGGATCTCGTCAAGACAAAAGCTTTCTATGAACAAGTGTTCGGATGGAAATTCACGGATTACGGTCCGGACTATACGAGTTTTGAGGATGGGCGTCTTTCGGGAGGGTTCACTAAAGAACGGCAGGTGGCGAATGGAGGGCCGCTAATTGTTATTTATGGGCACGACCTGGCGGTTATAGAGCGGCAGGTGCGGAATGCGGGAGGCCAAATTTCCCGGGAGACGTTTTCCTTTCCCGGAGGCCGGCGATTTCATTTCACGGACCCAAGTGGGAACGAGCTGGCAGTCTGGTCGGAGACCGCATAGGGCCGAACTTAGGCTGAAGTGCGCTGGGTCGATTGAATGCGCCATGTAAAAAAAAATGAGCGGGTCCATTTACGAAAATGCCACACGCGACAATCGTATGTAAAGGCGGGGGCGTGTGGGACACCCAGAAACAAGCGAAACGCGAAGTGAAAGAGTCCGAGAAGAAGAGGACGTCAGGCGCGATAGCTGAATAACTTTCGGCACTCCGATCTTAAAAAACTGCTGAAGACGGGAATGTGCAGGCCGCCTTTTTCAAGGACGAATTTGCAGGAAATGAGGCAGGCGCGCCATTTGAATTCCTCGGTACCGTGTTTTTTGCCGTAGGCGGTGATGTCTTCCTGGGAAACGCCAAAAACCACGGCGCCTATTTTTGACCACACGCAAGCACCCGCACACATAGCACATGGTTCGTGAGTGGAATACAACACGAAATCCGGCAGATAGCGGCCGTAGCCGGAGGAGACATATTTCAGGGTCTCAAGCTCCACGTGTTTGATAGAGGAGCCGGAAGTTTTGACGCGATTACCAGCACAGGCGATAACCACTTCGCGATTTCCGGTGAGTCGGGTGATGACCGCACCGATGGCGTAGTCGCCGCGGTCACGGGCGCGCTTGGCCTCGGCGATTGCCAGCTGCATGAATTTTGTTTTCGGTTTGTAGGTCGGAGGAATCATCGTTCGATGCGAACTAATTCTACCTCAGCGCTGGGGAGACCAGGTGGTTGGTCGCGCAAAAGGGTTCCGTAAGTAGCGTCGTGGTAGTTGAGATACAGGATTCTACTGATGACTCCGCGGAATCCGCGGAATTACAAACTGAATGCCGAGGTTAGCGAGACGGGCTGCATTTCTGACCATGTGATCGGTGACGGGTTCTGGCAAGTTGCAAATACCGCAAAAGACAGGTCATCAGCATCATCTATTTTTGCGCAAAGTGGGCACCTGAACGGCACAAAACCGTAATCATTTACTATAGTGAAGTACTAGGTATCGAAGCTTGAACATGAAATCGTTGAAAATACAAGGCGCAGACGTACTTATGATGGGGTAGCAAACTGCAGAGCATAGCCCGTCCCCGGACTAGAGAGAGAACCCACCAGGAGAACCAATGAAGAGAATTCTTGCAGTTTTTGCATTGATACTGGGCGCGATTGTGTGTGCGCGGCCTGCCCAGGCGAACGACTTATCCGCAGCCAGGGCCACGGTCGATTGCAATGGCTTCACGCTGGCAGTGGATGCGAATCTGCTCGACGTGGGGAAGTCATACACCATCAACTATACCTTCACACTCACACCCAGCTCCGGCCCGGCGATAAACGTTCCAGGCTCGATCGTATTTAAGGCCAATAGCATCAATACGACGCAAACGGTTTCACGCAACTGGCCCGGCGCTCCGCTGGCGGCGTCCTATACCGTGACGGGATCGGCAGTGCTGACGAGCTCAAACTCCACGGTTCCCATCATCATTAACGGGTCAAATGCAGCGCTATTGACCTGCGGCCTGGACGGGCGGATGACCGGCGGCGGCAGCGTGTTCGAAACTGACGGCACACGCGTAACGCATGGATTCGAACTGCACTGCGACACCGAGGACGTGCCGAACCGTCTTGAAATCAATTGGGCTGGACATCAATTCCACCTGGAAACATTGACTTCGGCCTTCTGTTACAAGGACCCGACCATCAATGCCGGACATCCAACAAACCTTTTCAACACCTACGTCGGGTTTGGCGCTGGCCGTCTCGATCACGGGCTCGGCGCAAAGGCGCGGTGGACGTTCACTGATGCCGGCGAGCCCGGTAAAAATGATAAGGCCACCATCGTTATTCAAGACTCGCTAGGGAAGGTGGTACTCACGGTAAGCGGCAAGTTGGACAGCGGGAACCACCAGGCCCACAAGGACAACAAATAACACTGGCGGTCAATGCGGATGAAACGGAGGGCCTTCTCGGAGGCCCTCTTTTTTTGTGTGGGAAGGTCAGCGTGAAAAGCCCCGCCCTTCGCAAATTCTTAAAAGGGCGGGGCACACAGCTAGAGTAGAGGATGCTTAAAACGGTTCAGGATCCCGACCCTTGGAATGTTACGGATCGGTCGCCGGAGCGTTTCAACTACTGCTTGTCGTAGACGGCGGTGGTGCTGAACTTTTTTCCCTTCGCGTCGGTGCCGCTCGCGGTGACGGTGCGGGTTTTACCGTCATGCGACAGTACGATGCGACCGGTATTGATAACCTTCTCGCCCTTTTTTACGGAGAAGGTCAGCGTATGCTCATTGATTTTCTTGACGGACCGCGCGTCCGAGGTCGAATCTCCTGTAACCGGGTAGTCTTTGCCATCGAACTTACCGGTCCACTCAGTGTGTATCGGCTTACCGTCGACATTAGTACCTTCGATGGTGACTTTCATGCTGTCGCCCGCTGCCTCATATACAACCGTGGAATTCTTCGACATCGCGGAGTTCAACTTGGACTTGGCCTCGTTCAATTTCCAGGTTCCAATAAATCCATCGGACGCCAAGGTCACTGCCGATCCGGCGGTTAACAAGTTTGTTCTCGGTCTCCATCCGATGGGCCGTTTTGGAAGAGCGGAGGAAATCGCAGAAGTCGTGCTGTGGATGTGCTCTGACCGCGCATCTTTCATGACTGGCCAATCCCTGGTACTCGATGGAGGATTACTGGCGGGTCCCAATCCGCCCAGCTAG
>CAXMLS010000331.1:0-2598 GCA_964194235.1 uncultured bacterium
GAAGGAAATTTTGCGGCCGGAACATATGTGGTGCGGCTCGATCAGCCGTACCGCAATTATGCGGTGGATCTGCTGACTCCGCAGTATTTCCCCAAGGGAGGCGGCGAGCCGTACGATGACGTTTCGTGGGAACTGCCCGCACACTATCATCTGAGCGCGATTCCTACCGCAGATGGATCGATCCACTCTGCTGCGTTGTCTCCATTAAAAGAAGAGCCACATCCCGCCGGCAATGTTTCAGGCACCGGACCGATTTTTCTGTTGAAGGATACTGGCCAGGAAGCATTGCTGGCGGCGCGTTACCGGCTTAGCGGATTCGCAGTGGAAATCGCCGAGCGCGCATTTCGGGTGGACGATACCGATTTTCCTGCCGGCTCGTGGATTTTGCGCGGACAAGGTGGATTGATGCAGGCGGTTGGTTCCACGGCGACGGAATTAGGCCTCGACTTTGCCAGCGTCTCTACGGCACCCGACGTGCCGCGGCATCCTGCAAAAGTTCCACGAATTGGTGTGTGGGTGCCCTGGGCGGACACCGACTCCATCGGCTGGATTCGTTATTCGCTGGATCAACGCAAAGTGCCCTACACCTATTTGCGCGATGAAGACATGCGGGCTGGCGGGCTTCGCGATAGGGTCGACGTAATTATTTACGGCCACGTCGATCTCGAGCTTGCGGAACAAATTCAAGGCCTGCCAAAAGCGTGGGGACCAATGGCCTTTAAGAAAACTCTGCAAACGCCTAGCTTCGGCACTCCCGCGGAGTCCGACGACATCACTGGCGGGATCGGCTGGGAGGGTCTGACGAAATTGCAGCAATTCGTGGATGAAGGCGGCCTGCTGGTGACACTGGGCAGCGGCTCGATGCTCGCGCTCGAAGGAGGTATCGTGCGCGGCGTGCGGCGCGTTTCGGGTGGAGTGCCGCGAAGCACGCAGGGTGGTGGAGCGGAGGCAGCTCTGGCGGCGCAGGAATCGGTCACGCGCACGCCCGGGGCGCATGTACGTGCAACGTTCAACCGTCCGGAACATCCGCTTGCGTACGGTTATGCGACACGCACAACTTTGTTTCGCCAGAACTTTCCGCTTTATGATGCGCCGCGGCGTTGGCTGCGCATGGCGTACTGCACAACGTGTCTCGATGGACCGGAGGACCGCAGCGGAATCGTTCTGGAATGGGGTGATCGCGAAGGCTCACCGTTCCTGGTGAGCGGGCAAGTCTGGGGGGAAAGCGGATTGTTCGGGCGGGCAGCTGTACTGGACATGCCGGTCGGGCGCGGCCATGTGATCGCGTTCAACTTCAATCCATTTCACCGCGATTTGAATCGCGGCGATCACCGGCTGGTGTGGAATGCACTGCTGAACTGGCAAGCTATTTTAAGTCAGCAGGCGTCGGCACCGCACTAAGCGAGTGGACGCGGGCCAATACTTTTCAGTTAAACCGCACGTACTCAAAATTTAGCGGCTGGCCGTTGATTCCACGGATCGGCGGCGCGATCCAGTTCGCGAACTTTCCGGGCTCAACCACGCGGCCAGTCATGAGCGACTGCACAAACGCGTGATCTTCGGCGGCCGGCAGCCAATCGCGCTCGTGATTTTTCCAGGCTTCCTTGGTCAGCACTTCACCTTCAGGACTGATGTGGTGCCCGGCAAAATTTCCGATGGCGCGGTGGAATCCCTTGTGCGGCAACTTCAAGCGAAACGGAATTCCTGCCGTTTCGATGACACGATTCCAGCGATCCACGCCAGCCTGTATCTCGTGAATGTAGTCATCGCGCAGCCGCTCGTTGAGCGCAGTTAGTGCCGGGACTTTCTTCTCAACAATTTTATTTCCGACGACTTCGAAGAGCGGGTAAACCTCGTTGGCCAGCACGTGGTCGTCGGCGATCTTGGTTTCTTCGTAGCGGCCTTTTAGCCCGGTGGTGTAATAGGTGGCGGCATTGGAAGAAGCGTCCGAACCGAATAGATCGATGGTTACGCTGTAATGAAAGTTTAAATACTTCTGCATCGTTTCAAGATCGATCACACCAAGGGCACGCACGTCGGCGGGATTGTCTACTTTGTGTTCGCGCATCATTTCGCAGGTGCGCTGCAAAATGCGGCTGACGCCGGTTTCGCCGACGAACATGTGGTGGGCTTCTTCGGTGAGCATGAAGCGACAGGTGCGCGCCAATGGATCGAATCCCGATTCGGCAAGGGCACTCAACTGAAACTTGCCGTCGCGATCGGTAAAAAAAGTAAACATGTAAAAGGCCAGCCAATCGGGGGTGGGCTCATTGAAGGCGCCAAGAATACGCGGATTATCGGCGTCGCCGGAACGGCGCTCCAACAAAGCTTCCGCTTCCTCGCGGCCATCGCGGCCGAAATAGCGATGAAGCAAGTACACCATTGCCCATAGATGGCGCCCTTCCTCAACGTTCACCTGAAAAATATTTCGCAGATCGTACAAAGAAGGACAACACATGCCCAGCATGCGCTGCTGCTCTACGGAAGCCGGCTCGGTGTCGCCTTGCGTGACGATGACACGCCGCAAGGTCGAGCGATACTCGCCTGGCACTTCCTGCCAGGCGGGATCACCCTTGTGCGTTCCGAAATTTACTTCGC
>CAXMLS010000332.1:0-4130 GCA_964194235.1 uncultured bacterium
GATGTGTATAAGAGACAGGGTAAATATGATCCAGAGCATCGGGGTTTTTGCGGGCGCGCTGAAGCCGGAGTTGATGATCCCGATGATTGCGGCCCGGGACATTGGCGCGTACGCGGCGGAGCGGTTGTTGCAGCTGGATTTCAGCGGCAAGGGGACGCGCGAACTGCTTGGCGAAAGAGATTTGTCCATGAACGGAGTGACCGCCATCATCGGCCGCGCTATCGACAAGCCGGAACTTCGCTACATGCAGATGCCGTACGAACAGTTTGAACTGGCGCTTAGCCAAATGGGGGTTCCCGCGAAATCAGCGAGCCTGTATTCCGAGATGTATCGCAGCTTCAACGACGGCGTTGTCGGGAACGAAGAAGCGCGATCGGAAGCAAACAGCACGCCTACCTCATTTGAAACATTTGTGAGGGACGTTTTTGCGCCTGCGTTTCGCGGGAAAGCTGCGGGCGCTTGAGGCGAGACGAGGCCGGCATTTTTGTGGGTGTCTTTGATTCGAAACCATTAATGTTCATCGGCAATAACTTCTTTTCCAGTTTTTGTGCGCACCGCATACTGTCGAAACCTTGAAATCCTATACGCTCATCACCAACGCGTCGCAGGTGCTGACTCTGCGCGGGCGCGGCCCTCGTCGCGGTGAATCGCTAGCGGACGCGGGAATTGTAAAAAATGGCGCGGTGCTTATTCGCGATGGCGTGATCGTTGCTGTCGGGCCGCGTGCGAAAGTTGAGGCGCATGGATTGGCGTCCGGAGCGCGGCGACTGGATGCCGGCGGGCGCGTAGTGCTGCCGGGATTTGTCGATTCGCATACGCACTTGATCCATGCCGCAAGCCGCGCCGAGGAGTATGAGCTCCGCATTACCGGAGCGAGCTATGAGGAGATCGCAAAACGCGGCGGCGGAATTCTAAGTTCCGTCGCCAAGTTGCGAGCGGCGACGGCAGACGCTTTGAAGCAACGCGCGTTAGCGGCTCTTAAACAGTTCGCGGCTTATGGAACGACGACCATTGAAGCGAAGAGCGGATACGGGCTGGATGTAACCAGTGAACTGAAAGTATTACGGCTGCACAAGGAACTGGCCGCGGAGCAACCGTTGGAGATTGTTTCCACGTTTCTAGGCGCGCACGTGATTCCCGCCGAGTACCGCACGCGTTCATCAGGCGTGAAGGAATATATTGCGCTTCTTACGGACAAATTAATCCCAGATATTGCGGCGCAGAAACTTGCGGAATACTGTGACGTTTTCTGCGATCGCGGCGCGTTTACGTTGGCACAGGCGAAACAGGTTCTGGAAGCGGGCAAGCGGAGCGGGCTGAAAATTCGAATGCATGCGGAACAATTGACGCGCACCGGCGCGACGCAGCTGGCCGTTAAATTGGGCGCCGCAAGCTGCGACCACCTGGAGCAAGTAGATCGCGCGGATATTCATGCGCTGGCAAAATCGGACACGGTGGCGACATTACTTCCCGGCTGCGATTTTCATCTGGGTCTTGCGAAATACGCTCCGGCTCGCGAGTTGATCGATGCGGGGGCAATCGTTGCTTTGGCTACGGATTACAATCCGGGAACGAGTCCGACAGTGAGCATGCCGATGATTCTTTCGCTGGCGTGCACGCAATTGCGGATGACTCCGTCGGAAGCCATCGCCGCGGCGACGATTAATGCTGCGTATGCGCTCAACCGGCAGGAGCGCATTGGATCGATCGAGGTTGGCAAGCTTGGCGATGTTGCTATCTTCGAGGTGGATGACTACCGGGAAATTCCCTATTATTTTGGGATGAACTTGTGCCACACGACGATCAAGCGTGGTGAAATTATTTATTCGAAGAGTGGAGTTGTGTAGGGTTGAGCAATTGGATGATCCGGGCGGGTGTGTTGTCCGGTCGGTGATCGATAGGGTACCTATTAATTACAAACAACCCCACACGCACGTACGGCGTGTGGGGCACCCAGGTTCACCAGCCACGAAATGCTGTATTCACGAATGGCTGGGGCGGTTGGTCGATAGATTCAAGGTGGTCAAAATTACACGGGTAAATCAAAGATGAATCGATTGATCGAATGCGTGCCTAATTTTTCCGAAGGGCGCGACGCCGCAAAAGTCGAAGCCATCATCGCAGCGATGAGCAAAGTGCCGGGCGTGTATGTACTCGATCGCGAGATGGACGCGGACCACAATCGCTGCGTTGTGACCCTGGCGGGCGAGCCGGAAGCGGTGGCGGAAGCAGCGCTGCTTGGCGTGGGCAAAGCCGCGGAACTGATCGACCTGACGAAGCACGAAGGGGCCCATCCACGAGTTGGCGCGACGGACGTGGTTCCGTTTATCCCGGTTGAAGGCGTGACGCTGGAGGATTGCGTGGCGTTGGCGCGGCGCATCGGAAACGAAATCTGGAAGCGGCATCGCATCCCGGTTTTTTTCTATGAAGCGGCCGCGACGCGGCCGGATCGCATAAATCTGGAAAATGTGCGGCGTGGACAATTCGAGGGTTTGCGTGAGGACTTGAAGCGCAACCACGACCGCCAACCGGATGTCGGCGAACCAAAAGTCCACCCGACAGCGGGCGTGACGGTGGTAGGTGCGCGGAAATTCCTGATTGCCTACAACGTAAATCTGAACACTTCCGACATCGGCATCGCCAACAAGATTGCAAAGGCTATTCGTTTTTCATCCGGCGGATTGCGCCACGTCAAATCGATGGGCGTAGCATTGAAAGCGCGCAATCTGGCGCAGGTGTCCATCAACCTGACGGATTTCGAAGCTACTCCGATGCACCGCGTTTATGAAATGGTGAAACGCGAGGCTGAACGCTACGGGGCGATTCCGGTGGGCAGCGAGATTGTGGGACTGGTTCCGAAAAAAGCTTTGGAGATGGCGGCGGACTATTTTCTGCAGCTGGAAGATTTCTCTCCCGCGCAGGTACTGGAAAATCGTTTGCAGTCAGCGCTGGCGGGTGCGCAACCGCAATCCAAGAATAAAGAGACGAAATTTGCCGGCTTAGCAAAACCTTTTCTCGACGCAGTGGCCGCGCCGACTGCTACGCCAGGTGGCGGCAGCGTTTCCGCATTTGCCGGGGCGCTTGCGGGCGCACTGGGACAAATGGTGGCGAGCCTTTCGCGGAAAAAGAAATCGCAAGCGGGGTTCGTGGAGCAATTGTCAGAGACGCACGAGCGATTGCGGCAGACTACTGAAAACCTGGCGAACGCGATCGATCAAGACGCAGCGGCGTTTGACGCGGTGATGGAAGCCTTTAAATTACCGCACGGAGACGCTGCGGAAACAAAGGCCCGCGACAAAGCGATTCAAGCCGCGACGCGCGCGGCGGCGGAAACTCCGATGCAGGTGGCGGACGTAAGCGTTGCGCTTTTCGAACAGTTGGGACAACTGGAAGGTATCGCCGCGGCATCCATGCGTTCAGACTTGCAAGTAGCCCGCTTCATGGCAGCAGCCGGAGCGCGCGGCGCGTTGGCAAATGTGGAAATCAATCTCGACAGCCTGCATGACACGGCCTTTGTATCGCAGATGAAGTCAAACATTGCCGCTCTTCGACGCCGGCTGGACAAAGTTCCAGCCGCTACAAACGCCTAGCACGAATGCCCGCGGCTTTTTGAAAGGAATACCAAATGAATCTCTGGATGAATTCGGATAACACCAGCAGGTCACGAGTAGTGCAACGTGTTACGCGGTTGCTCGTTTTCGCATCGCTGGTGATCATCACCGCGCTGCCCAAGCCGGCGCGAGCGGACCGATTGGGCGCGGACATCATCGGCTTGTTCCCGAAAGAAATTGGGGAATTCGCCTATGCCGATCTGAAGAAGGCCCGCGCGCTCAAATGGTTTCCGCAACTGCAAGAACAAATGCTGCCGGAACGGTTCAAGCAATTCGAGAAATTTCTGGCCTCCGCGGGCGTGGACCCGAATTCTCAGGTGGAAGAGTTGGCGTGGGGACTGGTGCCGGAAGGCGTGACCGCCAAGACGGAAAAAGCCGGCTCGGCTGCAGTACCGACAGGAGAGCAAATCGTCGGGGTGGCATTGGGCAACTTTAATCCGGGATCGACGGAAGCGTATTTCAAGCAGCAAAAATTGCCGACGTTCAAGTCGCGCTCCTACACCTGTCTCTTATACACAT
>CAXMLS010000333.1:0-5042 GCA_964194235.1 uncultured bacterium
AGATGTGTATAAGAGACAGGATAAACTCAGTCCCATGTTTCGGGAATATTTGTCGGTGGCGCGACTGGAAACGCCGCCGGCGATGGACGAATTTATGGGCGCGTGCGTCGAACGCGACACGGTGCGCGCGTCGATCCTGCGACAGATGGGCGACGTGGCGATATTGTTGTCACCGGTGTGCCGCGCGCCGGCATTCCGCCATGGCGAAGGTAACTACCGACCTGGCACGGGTTATCGCGACACGATGCGTCATTCGCAATGGCTCAATCTGGCGGGATTCCCGGGCGCTTCGGTGCCTATGGGATTTTCAGCGGAAGGATTGCCGATCGGCGTCCAGGTGATTGGCAGGCCTCATGAGGATGAGTTGGTGCTGGCGGTAGCTGAGGCGCTGGAAAATGCGCGGGGCAAATGGGAAAGGCCACCAATCGATAAAAATTGAGTTGGGCGAGACATTTATCGTTTTGATAAGAAAGGTTCGTTCGGCTTGCCCCGAGATTTCGCAAAGCATTTACGCAAATCTTCTTTTTAGCCGACATAAGCATTCTAGGGTTGTTGCGTCAATTCCGGATTGGGAATGCGATTTTCGCGCTGCGCAGCGCGGTCTTTATCCAAGCCGGCGTCGAGAAGCTTTTGCGCGATGGCAAGTTCTTTGCGACCTTCATTGCGGCGACCTTCACGTATCAGCGCTTGCCCGCGCATAACGTGACCAGTCTGACTGTCGGGGACCAGCTTCAAAGCGGCGTCGGCTTCTGCTAGCGCTTCTTTATACTTTTTTTGCTGCAGGTGAATTTTCGTAAGACCGAGCAGAGCCGCCGATCGTTTCTGGTCGTAATGCAAAGCCTCTCGAAACGATTTTTCCGCATCGGTATCGCGTTGCATACGAAGGTACAAAATTCCCAGCTGTTCGTAGTTGTCCGGCAGGTCCGGCTGAATGGCAAGATCCTGGCGAAATTCAGACTCCGCGCGTTCATTGTCACCCGCGCGCATGTACGCAAGTCCTGAATTGAAGTGCAAAAAAGGAACGTGCGGATTCGCGGCGGCGGCGCGGGTGAGTTCAGCGATAGCCTGGTCGGTTTCCTGACGATTCAGATAGGCCTTGGCGAGGATCAGGTGATATTCGGCGGTGTCACCGCCGACTTCGATCATGCGCTTCAAAATTTTTTTGTCGAGCGCGCGCTGACCGGCATTTTGCGCGGCGATATCGAGCGCGTAAAGGTACATGACGTCGTTAGACTTCTGCGACCAGAGCGGCTCGAGCGCACTAACTGCATCCGTGTAATGCTCGGTGAAAACCTGACAGAGGCCCAGCAAATAGCGAGCTTGTTGCGAGTCAGGTTGATCTCTCAGGACGGTTGAGAGCGGCGCAATGGCCGCAGCGTAGTTGCCGCGCCGAAACTGCACCAGTGCAATGTTCAGCTGGATGCCAGACATTTTAGGTTCAAGCTTGTAGGCTTTTTGAAAGAGCGCGAGCGCGGGATCCCACTCTTTGCGGCGCATGGCGATCACGCCAAGATTCGCGTAAGCAGAACCGGCCTGGGGATCGGCAACGATAACAGCGCGAAAACTTTTTTCCGCCTGAGAGAGATCGCCACGCCGGAGTGCCGCTTCGCCCGCAGCGAATAATTCCTGCGGATTGGTGTGCGAACCGACGGGTGAAGAGCGGGTTCTGGCAGATTCATCCTGAGAAGCGCCAGCGGCTGCCGCATTTACATTTACATCACGAGCGACGACAGTGCGGGCGCCATCCGCCAGAAAAATAGCCAGAATGACGGGCAAGACAGAATGAATTGTAGTGGACGGCATGCGCCTGTAGTTTCCGGCAGTGCACCAAGGAATTCAAGGCACCGGACGCGGGAACGCAAGAGATTAGCGACGTGGGCCGTCATCGGATACGTCCTAATTAAAAGCTATGTTATTTCCTGCTTGACACACACGCAGAAATGCCGTATTAACTCGTTTTAATAGACGTAATCGGTGCGTTACGGGAATGTCGAGTGGTGGGGCTGGCTCGAATGGAGTGGCCGTTGCGAACCGATACGCTGTGGATTATCGGCGGCACCGGCGACGCCGTGCCCTCCTGTTATCTTACCAAATCGACTTTTGGAGGCTATACCGTGAAGGAAAATCGTAATCCTTCGATGCTTGGGAGGTATTTCGTGCGGCTCGCGCCGGCAATGGCGATTGCGCTGCTGGCCATGTTTTGTATACCCACGATTTCGCGCGCGCAGGACACCGGGTACATCAGCGGAACGGTGTCGGACAAGTCCGGCGCGGCGATTAGCAACGCGGAAATTGTGATCACTAGCGCGGGTGCAAACCTGACGCGCAACACCACCTCAAATTCCGACGGCGCGTATGTGGCGGCGGCATTGCCCGCCGGCACGTACGACATTTTTGTTTCCGCGCAGGGATTTCAGAAGTATGAGGCCAAAGGGGTGGTGCTTCCCGTTGCGCAAAAATTGCGCGTGGACATCAGCCTGACGGTTGGCGCGATGAGCGAGGAAATCGTGGTGTCGGGCGAAAGCGTAGCGCAGGTAGAGACGCAATCGTCGGACATCAGTACAACGATTACCGGTAAGCAGGTGAACGAGCTGGAACTGAACGGCCGAAACTTTACGCAACTGGTGACGCTGGTACCGGGCGTGGTGAGCCAGACAGGGCAGGACGAGGGAACGGTTGGCGTCAACGGCAACGTGAGCTACAGCATTAACGGCGGGCGCACGGAATACAACAACTGGGAAATCGATGGCGGCGACAACATGGACAACGGCAGCAACGCCACGTTGAACGTATATCCGAATATTGAGGCCATCGCCGAGTTTAAGGTGCTGACGTCAAATTATGGCGCACAGTATGGACGCAACGCGTCAGGAACCATCGAAGTAGAAACCAAATCAGGCACGAACAATTTTCACGGCAGCGCTTTTGAATATTTGCGCAATGATATGTTCAACGCGCGGCCGTGGGAGTCCGGCGCAGACCCGACACATCCGAATCCTCCGTATAAGAAACACGATTTTGGATACACCGTAGGCGGGCCGATATTTATTCCGCATTTTTATAACACCGGGAAAAAGAAAACTTTCTTTTTCTTTTCGGAAGAATGGCGCCGGGAAAAGAACCCCCACAACTACAACGTGAAAGTTCCATCGGACGCGGAGCGCGCCGGCAATTTTTCTGATCTGTGCCCCGGACCCGGTTGCCCGCATAATGCCAATGGCAAAGCGTTCCCCGGAAACGTTGTGCCGATCGATCCAAATGCGCAGGCGCTAATTACTCTATTACCCACCGCCAACAGTACCAGTGGCGGATTTCCCAGCTATACAAATACCACGTCACTTCCAACGACCTGGCGGGAAGAGTTGGTCCGCGTCGACCACAACATCACGGACAATTACCGGCTGACCTTCCGCTATATTCACGATTCCTGGAAAACGATTGTGCCAGGACCGCTTTGGGGCGTCGGCACAAGCAGTTTTCCAAATGTGCAAACGGACTTTGCCGGTCCGGGCACCAGCTTCGTCGCCCGTCTCACAGCGAACATTACGCCAACTTTGCTGAACGAATTTGTGGCGAGCTACACGGGGGATCACATTATCCTTGGCGCCATCGGTCCCGTTGGATTGCCGGCTGGGTTCACGATGGGTTCTTTGTTTCCTAACGGTTTCGAAGGGAAGCTACCAGCGTACCTTTTTCAAGGTAACAGCGCTTATGGCGGTATTGCCGACGGCAGCGATCAAGGGAATACGGTGGGTGTGGATACGGGATATTTCCCATGGAAAAACGCCAATCCCACGTACACGTACCGCGATAACGTAACGAAGATTGCCGGCAACCATACTATGACCATCGGCGCTTATTTCGTGGCAGCGCAGAAGAACCAGGAAAACTCGCTGAATCAACAAGGGGTACTGTTGTTTAATGCCAGTTCCAACGTTAGTTCCGGTAACTCATTCGCCGATCTGCTTATCGGAAACATTGCCGGCTACGCGCAAGCGAAGAACCAAATCATCTTCTACGACCGCTACAAGATTCTCGAACCATACTTTCAGGACGACTGGCGCGTGACCAAAAAATTTACGTTGAACCTTGGATTACGGTGGAGTTTCTTCGGCAGGTATCAGGAGAAATTCAGCACGGAATATGGGTTTACGCCATCGCAATTCTCGAAGAGCAATGCGCTCGCGGTCGATCCCCATACGGGGCAACTAGTGGATCGCACCACAGGCGCGGCCGTAGTAACAGGCGATCCACGAATATTTAACGGTTTCATTCAGTGCGGCAAGGGCGGCGCGCCCATCGGCTGCTTGAAAAACAAGTACATGAATCCGGCGCCTCGTTTCGGGTTCGCGTGGGATCCCCACGGCAACGGCAAAATGGCAATTCGCGGAGGCTACGGGATCTTCTTTGAACACGAGAATGGTAACGAGGCCAACGCTGAAGTACTCCAACAGGGCGCATCTCCCATAATTCTTTTGGCGACACAAACTAACGTCTCCGGCTATACAAATGTTGGAGCAGCGGGTCCCGGACCGGCGCCCGTTTTTCCGTCTTCCGCGTTTTCGATACCGGACAAGGCGCAGTGGCCTTACGTGCAGCAATGGAATCTGGACCTACAGCGGGAGATGCCGGCGCATTTTGTAGTATCCGCAGCTTATGTAGGAAGCAAGGGGACGAATCTGACTCTGCAACGGGCGTTGAATCAACTGCACGCCTTCACGGGGTCTAATCCGTTCGCTACCGGCCAACCGATAACGGCCGCCGATTGCGGCGGCATCGTCTCCGACCCGACAAGCGGCTTCCCCGTCAGTGCGACACTGGCGAATGGAACCCCGGTTCCCGCGGGGGCATTGCCCAATCTTTGGGTGACGTGCGGAAATAACATCGATATATTCCGCCCTTACCAGGGTTTTGGTTCGATCAACCGTATCGAAACATCGGCTAACTCTATCTACAACGCACTGCAGATATCCGCGCGGAGGACTGTGGGCGCGCTGAATTTGAGCTTGGCATATACCTATAGCCCTGTCTCTTATACACAT
>CAXMLS010000334.1:0-1798 GCA_964194235.1 uncultured bacterium
TCCTGCTAGGAGATGCAAGAACGTTCTTAGAAAAGCGGAAGCTGTGTCCAAAAAAACTGTGCCACTCTAGGGGTTCACCCCATTTATTTCAGTCCAACTTCGGTCCAATTCAAGGGCGAGATAAATGACGCGCTTCCTCGTAAGCGACACCAGAAGCGGCACTTAGAGTTTTGTATTGCATACCTTCTAAGCAGAGGGTCGGGAGTTCGAGCCTCCCCGGGCGCGCCATTTTCCCAAGGCAAAATAAGGTGCTTAGTGTTGCGTGTACGATGGGCGACGCTTTTATTGCCTGTCCGGGTTCACTACTTCTCCGCTGAGAGTGTCAGATTGGAACACTTGCCTCAATTCGGGAACCACTCGACGTTCAAATCGGGAACCAAGTTCCAGCCTGATTCAGAACTTGAGATTGCGCCGTACGTGCCTGGTATCTCGCATCGCATGAGCAGAAAATTATCGCTCCCACCAAACCGAGTCAAAGTAGTGGGAAGAAGAGCGTTAGCCGCCTGTTAACCGCAGGTGAAGGCGTTTGGTTAGAACGTTCCGCACAGATGTACTCGGTTCCATAACTCGACACGAACAGCAAGTGCCATTGGTCAAGCGCTTGCAATAACAAAAGCCGGAATCAGTGAAAGGAACAAGTGTCGATCCTACGGCAAGCGTGAGGATCGCTGCTGTCCTATACCTTTTCGTGAGCTATCGTGCGCTCCGAAATAGGGGAACGCCGAACTAGGAGGATTTCATGTCACTCAAATCTCTATTTGTTTCACTGCTGACGATTGCGCTGGTTTGCGAACCCGCTCTCGCCACAACACCGATGCTCGGCCAGGTCATGGTGAAAGGAAATGCCAAGATCAACGGAATGCTGAGCCCTTCGGGTGCGACTGTGTTCACGGGCGACCAGCTGGCCACCGAGACCCGCTCCGTCGCTGAGTTGATTCTGAATGACGGCAGCAAAGTGCTGCTGCCAGAGTCCAGTGCGGTGGTTCTCAGCAGCGAGGCAAGTCAAGTCATTGTCAACTTGAAGCGCGGAGCGCTGGCGACCCTGAGCAACAACAGCAAACCGACTTTTGTTGACGCGAATGGCGCACGAATCAGACCTGCTGCGGGTACGGCTGTTGTGCTTGAGGTTGCGGTAAACGGTGAATCTCTCAAGGTCCTTGCACGCCGGGGGTCTGCAATCGTCGAGACAGAAGATAAGACTCTTACCTTGGAAGAAGGTAGAGAGCTCGATGCAACGATGGCTCCCCCATCGCCACGAGGCTCGGGGATAGCTCGCCCAGCCGCCAGAAACAAACTGGGAACGTTTGTGTTTATTACTGCCGCAGCAGCCGGTGTAACCGGGTTGGCCCTTGGAGTTGTCGCCCTTAGCCGTCCAAATCCGGCAGACTGTAAGTTTGTCTCTACGACTGGCAAGATTGTGTGCCCGTAGCAGAATTGCCGGGCACATTCCACCGGGACTTGCACAGTGATGGTGCGCAATCAGCAACATCCCGAAACAGAAATTACAAATTTTAATGAGCCCGAAATTGCGATGTGTGTTCGTCAATCAAAACTAGGTCTATTGCGCCGTATTGCTACAAAGGCAGCGGACGGGTTGCATCATAATCCAACGCGCCAGAGGGACTAATGTTCATAGCATTTAGCCGCACGCTTTTTGTTTGGCTCTTCATCACGCAAGTAGTAACTGGACTTCCCTATAATACCGCGGCGCAGGAGCAAGCGGAAACGCAGCCCACAACTCAAGCACCGATGGGTTCGGGCGAATCGGTCCAGGATTACAACTGTCTCTTATACACAT